>SLCQ01000114.1 GCA_007125745.1 Nitrincola sp. | reverse complement strand
TCTGCCTGCTCTTCATCAAAGGTAAAACCATAAGAAAAGCCTGCACAACCACCGCCAGTTATGTACACCCGCAGTTTTAAGTTGTCATTTTCCTCTTCTTCCATCAAGGCCTTGACCTTGGTTGCCGCTGATACCGTGAAAGTCAGGTCGGCACTTTGCATGATCTCAGACATAAACCTACCACCCTAAGAATTGGATTGCATTGTGCCTTAACCAAGCAAAATGGTCAACTATTATACCTAGGGCATTAGAGCCACTTGTTGCAAACCTTCCGCTTCAGCGCGCTCAAACATAATGTTCATGATTTGAATAGCCTGACCAGCTGCGCCTTTTACCAAATTATCAATCACCGCCAATACGATCACCGTGTCATCATCCTGAGGCCTATGAACACTAATGCGGCAGTAATTAGATCCTTTAACACTGCGCGTTTCCGGACAACTCCCAGCAGGCATCACATCAACAAATGGCTCATTGGCAAACCTTTCCTCGAAAAGTTGCTGTAGTCCAGGGTCAACAGGGTCACGCAACACGGAGTAAAGAGTTGTATGGATACCCCGAATCATCGGCATTAAATGCGGCACAAATGTGAGCCCAACTGGCTTTCCCGCCAACTGATTCAAGCCTTGACGAATCTCAGGAAGATGACGATGACCTGCAACACCATAAGCCTTAACACTCTCATTAACTTCACAGAGCAAGGTACCCACATTCGCACCTCTACCAGCGCCACTCACGCCTGATTTGCAGTCTGCAATTAATCGCCTCGTATCCACCAAATTATTTTCTAAAAGAGGCAGATAACCTAGTTGAGCGGCCGTTGGATAGCACCCAGCACACCCTATCAATTCAGCACCCTTAATAGCTTCACGATTCATTTCTGGAAGACCATAAACTGCTTTTTCAACCAACTCTGGGCACGAGTGATTATGGTTATACCACTGCTCCCAAAGTGCTACATCCTTGATTCGAAAATCTGCACCTAAATCTATAACCTTAACACCTCTAGCCAATAACTCAGGCGTCATATTCATGGCGACCCCATGAGGGGTCGCAAAAAAAACCACGTCACACTGAGCCAAGGTCTCAATATCAGGTACCGAATAGGCCAAGTCTAAATGCCCACGAAGACTAGGAAACATCTCAGCAACCGAAATCCCCTCTTCAGAACGAGAGGTTATAGCCTGAACTTTGACAGCAGGATGCGCTGACAAAATTCTTAATAACTCAACACCCGTATACCCCGTACCACCGACAATACCTGCTTTAATCATCCTGACCTCCAACTCAACCGACTGTAATCATAAATATTGCTATGATAACACCCTCAGAATCTATCGCCATCTACGCCAAGTAAAGTGTTGCGATTTATCGATTAAAGCACAGTTCAAATTAACGTATACTCCAATTCATGATAACGTCTGAGTAAGTTATTCAGTTTTCACTACACATTAAGGTTAGGTGTCATGTCCAAATCAGAGACTCTTTTTCAAGCAGCCCAAAAGCACATTCCCGGCGGTGTTAACTCACCTGTTCGAGCATTTAAAGGGGTAGGAGGCACTCCCATTTTTTTCAAGAGTGGTAAAGGAGCCTATATTTTTGACGAAGATGACCGACGCTATATTGATTACATAGGTTCTTGGGGACCGATGATTTTAGGGCACGCCTTTCCCCCAGTGATAGAGGCCGTTAGAAACACCCTAGATAATGGGTTAGGCTTTGGTGCTCCTACAGCAATAGAAACTACGATGGCGGATAAAGTATGTGAACTTGTTCCTTCGATGGAAATGGTACGCATGGTTAGTTCAGGAACTGAAGCAACCATGAGTGCTATTCGCTTAGCAAGAGGTTACACATCTCGTGATAAAATCGTTAAGTTTGAAGGATGCTATCACGGTCATTCAGATTCTTTACTTGTCAAAGCCGGTTCCGGGGCTTTAACGCTTGGAGAGCCTAACTCACCTGGCGTACCAGAATCACTAGCCACACATACCATTACTCTCACCTTTAACGATATTGAGTCAGTTAAGAAAGCCTTTGCTGAGGTCGGTGACCAGATAGCCTGTATCATTGTGGAACCCGTTGCAGGGAATATGAATTGCATCCCACCTGTACCTGGGTTCCTAGAAGGCCTACGTGAAGTTTGCGATCAATACGGAAGCTTATTAATTTTTGACGAAGTCATGACTGGCTTTAGAGTCGCATTAGGGGGTGCTCAAGCCTACTATCAAGTGACACCTGACCTGACCACCTTAGGCAAAGTCATTGGTGGCGGGCTTCCTGTAGGCGCATTTGGTGGAAAGAAAGAGATTATGTCTCATATTGCACCACTAGGGCCGGTCTACCAAGCGGGCACCCTATCAGGAAACCCTTTAGCGATGAGTGCTGGCCTAGCCATGCTAAACGCTCTCGGTGAACCAGGCATCCACGAGCAACTCTCTGCCAAATCTGAATATTTAACTGAAGGGATGCAAGCCTTAGCTGACAAACACCAGATCCCTATGACTACCACCTGCGTGGGCGGCATGTTCGGTCTATTTTTCACTGACGCGAAAGAGATTACCGGTTTCGCCGATGCAACTGCGTGCGATACCGAGCGATTTGGTCGATTCTTTCACGGCATGCTTGCTGAAGGTGTTTACTTAGCACCGTCAGCATTTGAAGCGGGCTTTATCTCTAACGCGCACACTCAAGAAGATCTTGAGGCGACGCTGGTAGCCGCTGATCGTGTTTTTGCTAACCTCAGCTCAACCATTTAACGTGAGTAAACCTAAATGCTTGAAGTTTTGGCAAGCTTAGCACTTCTCATTAGCAGTCTTAGTTCAGCAGTCTGGCTTCTACATCAAAACAAGCAGACTGCTGAAGAGCAACACTTTCGCGTCAGAGTGTTTGCACTGAGCTGTTTCTTCGTCAGTAGCTATGCTCTGTGTCAATTATTTTTAAAGGACACGAATGAACATACAAACGCACTACTACAAATGAGTGAGAATTTGACCATTTACATCTCCTTACCGTTTATTGCGACTATTTTTGTCGCTATCAGTAAAGGATGGCATTGGTCTATGGCGGGCTGGGGACGATGGTTACTGGGGTTAATTGCATTTTTCGAATTAACCCGTCGTACTGACTACGGTGTTAGCTACAGCTACACTCTATCTATTTTGGTCATTGCGGCACTACTGATCAGTAGCTTCGTAGCACAACCTAAAAGCGCAAGAATATTGCTAATTGCAGGCACCCTGTCCATAGCCTTTAGCACTCTGCTTTTTAGTCCAATCCCATTACTGATGGATACTGGAAACACGCCCTTATTCATGCTGTTTCTGGCCATCAGCTTACCACTGCTAATGACCAGTTTGCATGAACGCATACAAGATAAAGGTCGCTCATTGACTAACGAATAATGTCAGTCAGTGTCGACCTGCTTCTTCGCGTGCGTCATTGGCGCCGGCCAGATCCCCAGCTTCAGTGCGGATCTGGCTTATTAGCGCCCAAAGTCTACGAAGCTGATTCGACTGACCCGAGGCGACATCCACACCACGCAATGCCACTTGCTCTGCATCCATAAATTGACCGAGTTGGCGCTTAATATCAGCCAGCTGGAGATACACTTCAGGCTCTCTAGGCGCAATTCGTTGAGCTCTCTCTAAGCGAGTCTGCGCTGCTCTTAAATCACCTTGAGCCGTTTCTTGTTGAGCCGAATCCAGCAAGGCAACGACGGCAGCATTGTCTACCGAGCCAGATTGACTGGGTGTTTGGGGAGTAGAAGGCGCTGAGGGTTGCCAAACTTCATCAGCGGGTGGCAGAGAGGTTCTTTGCTCTCTCACAATCGGCTCAACATCAATGGGTCGTACACCCAAGCCTGGATCCATAGGCGTCACAACAACACCTGAAGCAGGCTCTGTTACAGGTGCGGTTTGAGTCGTTTGGCTAGATCGCTGAGTCGAGCGATCTTCAACTGGAATATTACTAAAAGGGTTTGAGGTTGCACACCCCGTTAACAGCAAACCGCCCATAACGGCAACAAGCACTCTTCCTATATTCACTTAAGACTCCTTAGCGAAATAAATTTCTAAACCATCCACCTGAATCGCTCTCAGATGCGGGCGGCTCTTCAACTGGGGCAAATTGACCACAGTCTACACTGAACCTTGGCTCAGTGCCTTGTATAAATGGCAATTGTCTTGACCCTTCACACATTGGATCAGACAACCATCCTGACGCCTCATCAATCCATTGCATTGCAATCGCATCAGGTCGCCTAGGCGACAAAGACTCTGATCTTTCTTGATGCATAAACTGGGTCCAAACCGGTAAAGCACCTCCTGTGGAGGTAAAGGGTAATGGTCGATTATCATCCCGACCCACCCAAACAACTGCCAGCCGACTGCCTGTAAAGCCAGCAAACCAACTGTCTCTTTGATCATTGCTCGTACCCGTTTTACCAGCAAAGTTTAACGCTGACGGTAAGGTTTGATAAGCACTTCGAGCTGTTCCTGACCGTCCTACTTCCTGCATCGCATGACGAATTAAATAAATAGGCTCAGGGGCAACCTGTTGACGCAACTGAAAGGGGTAACGAGAAAGCTCTTCACCATCAGCAGTTGTCACCATTCTAATTGAGCGCAACGGCATCCGAAATCCATCTGCTGCAAGCGTTTGGTAGACTTCTGCCATTTCCATCGGTGACATCTCTTGAGCACCCAACATTAATGAGGGTAGTGCCTGTATGTTGCGCTCGACACCCAGACGTTTCAACACATCAATAACACTCGGCAAACCTATCTCTAAGCCTAAATGTACGGTTGACTGATTAAACGACCTAGCCAGCGCTGTAATCAACAGCACATCACCATGACTTTGCCGGTCAAAGTTTTGTGGTTGCCAAATATCACCATTGGGCATACGAAGTTCTACAGGCGTATCCTGCAATACAGAAGCAAGAGTATAACCCTGCTCTATAGCTGCCAGAAAAATAGCAGGTTTGATCAAAGAGCCTACAGCTCTTCGAGCATCCAATGCCCGATTAAATCCTTGAAAGCGCGTATCTTTACCACCTACGACAGCCAGCACTTCACCCGTTCTTGGGTCTGTAACAACCATGGCACCCTGCAAGTTTCCAGCCCTTTCTCCATGACGCTGTTCCAACTCTGCTAACACACCTGAAATAGAAGCGTCGGCATGTGCTTGAGCTATCGGGTCCAATGAAGTAAAAATAAGCAACCCTTCTGTACTTAAATCCTCATCTCGATACTCTTTTAACAACTGCCGTTTTACCAGATCCAAGTAAGCTGGAAAGCTTCCTGATCTCATGCGACGACTTTCTCGCACACCTAAAGGCTCAGCAATGGCCTGGTCTCGCTCAGTAGCTGAAACATAATCATGATCAGCAAGCAGATTTATCACGAGATCGCGTCTTGCCTTCGCTCTTTCTGGATTCCGTCGTGGATCGTAAAATGAAGGCCCTTTAACCAAGGCCACTAATAAGGCGACTTGATGAAGCTCAAGTTCAGAAATAGGTCGACCAAAATAAAACTGACTCGCCAGCCCAAACCCATGCACAGCCCGCACACCCGACTGGCCCAAATACACCTCATTTAAATAGGCTTCCAGTATTTCATCTTTTTCATAGCGAAAATCCATTGCTAACGCCATGGGTAGCTCAAGCAACTTTCGAGAAAGAGTACGATCGGAGGTCAAATAAAAGTTTTTAATTAACTGTTGTGTGAGGGTGCTTCCACCTTGAACAAAACGACCCGCTCTAGCATTCACTATAGCTGCACGCAAGATTCCCTTGGGAGACACACCATGATGATCATAAAAATCTCGATCTTCTACGACCAATAAAGCTTCTTTAAGCATTGGGGGAGATTCTTCCAGACGAATTAAGTGTCTATCTTCATTAGAGCGTGGATATATCCCCCCCACTAATACTGGCTCTAGACGGATAAGCGCCAGCGATTGCTGTGTATTTTCATCCAGAATTCGTTGCACTCTTCCTTCTGAAAAATCGATTAATAATTTTCGAGAAGGTTCTATTTCATCTGGAAAAGCGAATCCACGGGTAAAGAGCCTCACCCTGGAGGTCGCAAATTCAACCGTGCCGGGCCCAGTTGCTGAGCTAACCACACGGTAACCTAGCTGACTTAACTCTTTGCGCAGGTGATCCTGCGATAGCGTTTGGCCAACATACATTTCCAGGGGCCGTGCATATACCTTCGCAGGGAGCTCCCATCGCTTACCCTCGAATTTTTGGCGCACCTGCCCATCCACATAGATCAGTATAACAGCACAAAAAACAACACCCAGAATACTCAGCTTAAAAAACAGATTGAGCAAGTAGCGGAGAATAGAACGGCGTTTTTTTGACTGACGGCCGGATGACTTTCCTTTTTTGACTCTCTTTTTTGGCATCGTGCAAGTATAATCTCTGATAACTTAGTGCAACAGCAGAATTGTAATGTTTTATAAACTGATCAGCACTCTAAGGGATTCAGAGTACTTTCCACATCCATGTCAAGCGATAGAAGTGATCGAGACACCTATTTCATGGGTTGTTTTGACCGGTGACTACGCCTATAAAATTAAAAAGCCAGTAAATTTTGGCTTTTTAGACTTCAGCACGCTTGAACAACGTCGAACCTTTTGTGAAGAAGAGCTTCGCCTTAACCAGCGCCTTGCTCCAGACATCTATATCGATGTTGTCCCCATTAGTGGCACGGAAGACTCTCCTCTATTAGGCGACGATTCTACACCCTTTGAATATGCTGTGCGTATGGCGCAATTTGATCCAGAACAACGACTTGACCGTCAACTCGCCCGTCAGCTATTTGAGGCCGACTGGATTGACAAGCTAGCCGAGCAGATTGCAGATTTTCATCAACGCATACCTATCGTTGCTCAAGACAGCCCATGGGGCGAACCTGAAACCTTATGGGAGTTTATAGCAGACAATTATCGAACCTGCGCTGAACGGGTAGAACGTCTAGAAGATTCATCTAAACTCCATAAACTTCTGAATTATACAGCGGCAAACTTCCGCGCCAAGGAAAGAAACTTACGTAACAGGAAAAGACTCGGTTATATCAGAGAGTGTCATGGGGATTTACATCTTGGCAATATCACTCTCTTTCAGCAAGCGTTACGACTCTTTGACTGTATTGAATTCAACTTGCAATTTCGCTGGATTGACACCTTATCTGATCTTGCATTCCTACTAATGGACTTAGAAGCGAATGGGCAACCACGCTGGGCAAATCGAT
>SLCQ01000232.1 GCA_007125745.1 Nitrincola sp. | reverse complement strand
TGTTGCTCTTCAGCAATGGCTTCACGCCGCGCTTGACTTTCCTCTTCCGCTTCATCGAGTTCAGCTTGCCTCTCAGCAGCTAGACGCTCAGCTTCTTCAACATCTTCTGTGGATTGTAGCTCTTGCTCTTCCAGTTGACGTTGTTCTTGAAGTCTATTCTGTTCAGCAAAAGGATCCATCTCCTCTGCTCCAGATTCACGCTCCTCTTGCTGTTCTTGCAGAATCTCAGCGCGTGCTTCGTTTGCCATCGCTCTTGCTGAGGCGGCAACCCTTAAGTCTTGTGGGGATGGGTCTACAGGTGCAAGCGCAGCTCGCTCAACCACTTGTGCTTTCTCTAACGTTGCTTCTGGGTCACCAGGTACGGGGGATGTATCAATACTGACTTCACCACCCACTGCATACATCATCCCATCAGGACCACGTTCAAAAGTGTAGGTTACTGCACCAGTATACTGGCCACCGGCAACTTGGTGGGCCATTTCATGTTGACGAACTTCACGATCTCTTGCGGCCAATTCTCGTATGACTTGCTGTTCCGCTTCACGCTCTTGACGATCTTGATCAGTCTCTGTTGATGAGAGGGGAGACTCTGCACTGTTAGATGCCACAACACGACGCCCAGAATCCCCTTGAGTAGAGATGGGCGCAGTCGAACTTGCAACCTGATTAGGTTGTTGCAGATCTTCATTTGGTCGGGCGGAAAAACCGCCCAAACCCATGAAGGTGTTTGAAAAGCCATTGACTTGCATACAATAGCTCCCAATTTACAACTAACACTCTATTAACAGAATGCTATTATTAAGCGCGTGTATCGATGAGGGACCCTAAGGTTTCATTCACTTCACGTACGACTTGAGTAGCCGCAGTCGATTCATTTTGACTGACAGCGGCCTGATTTACGGCTTGATCAACCTCTTGTCCAGACGCCAGCGCGACATCATCTGGTTGACCACTTCCTTGGATATCACCAGCCGCTCTCTGAGAATTGTCTAGACCCCGATTCACGTTCATCAAACCTGATGTTTGTGCAGCGATACCGTTGATATTCATATTACACCTATTGATCTGGGGCTTGTGACCATCAAAAAGCTCACATTACCCTGTTTAACATTTACTGATATAAACCCTAAAGTTTCAATTATCAGTCTAGCATATCAGACAAAATTGAACAGTTTTTGTTCAATTATTTCTTCAATACTTACGCATTTAACAACACGGATAGATCAAGATATTCGGCCGCTTTTTCTGGGGTGACCCCCTCTATCCAAGGGATAAATCCCAAGCAAGGCGCTCTAAATCGTTGTTTTAGCGTTGCTAAGTTTTCTTGTACCTTTAGCATGGATGGATCTGTTTGGGTCGCGACCCAGGCAACTATCGACACACCATCGCGTGCAATCGCTTCTGCAGTGAGTAAGGCATGATTCAAACAACCCAGTTTCATCCCAACAACCAGTATCACCGGTATATTTAACTGCTTAACAAGGTGAGACATAGATTCTCTTGGGTTTAGAGGCACACGCCAACCACCTGCACCTTCAACCAAAATCATATCTACTGGTTGAAGCATGGCACCACGGCAATAGGCGGCAATACGATCAGCACTGAGTGTTCGCATTCCTGCCGCCAAGTGAGGCGCTATGGGCTCTTTTAAAGCAACTGGGTTAACTTGATCATAGTCGGTATTCAGAGTAGCGTATTGTTGCAACAGCAAGGCGTCGGCATTTCGCAACCCCTCTTCAGTTTCAACACATCCTGCCGCTATAGGCTTTAAGCCACGCGTTGTTAAACCCGCTTGTGATGCAAGGTGTAACAAGGCTGTGGTGGTGATCGTTTTACCAGCGTCAGTATCCGTCGCAGTCACAAAATAAGCATTAGCCACACATTTTCCTCACATTACCGATCATTTTTACACCAAGCCAAATAAAAAACTTGATAAGTTAAAGGCAGGCTTCCATCCCCATGAACAAAGGACTGGTACACCTTTTCCAGTTGAGCAAGGCGATGCCGGCCACCTAAGCCTGTTGTTTCTCTGTGTTCTACAACCGATGCACCAATACTTTTCAAGGATTTTAGCAACTGCTGAAGATTAGGGTATGCCTGTTTGTTGACCTCAGTCTCTTTTAAAAACAGTGTTAATCCATCGCTATAGCTTACTAACGTCTCTAATGCTTCGAAGCGATTGACATGCTGTATTTCATCTACCTTTAACCAGGCTTCATGCAATTGCCATAGACTGCGAGGACCGAGTGTAGAAATGTATAACTGCCCTTGGGGTTTTAACACCCGCTTACATTCAGCAAAGAATGCCGGGTAATCTCGGCACCACTGTATCGCAAGACTACTGACGATTAAGTCAACGGATGCATCTACAAAAGGAAGGCTCTCAGCATCCGCACAGATATAATCAATCAATAAGTGACCATTCTGTGACGCATTTACCTTCAGCATACCTTCAGCAACATCAACTCCAAGCAAGTGTGCATCAGGATACAGCTGTGTTAAATAGGGAATAGCGTACCCAGTTCCTGTTCCCAGATCTAAAATCACGGTATCACTGGGGTTTGAGCTCAGTTGTTTCGGTAAAAATTCTAGCAATTGATTGGCCACTTGTTTTTGTAACGATGCCTCTTGATCATAACCCTTGGCGGCACGACTAAAACTCTGTGCGATACGCGACTTAAAGTTATCACGTGTTAGGTTAAAAGAATTCATAGATCACACCAGTCAATCAGATCTTTTAACCATTGTGATGGTGCAGACAAAAAGGGCAGGTGAGCACTTCCCTGATAGGATCGCGTTTCTATGGATGGATTTAACAAGGACGCTTCGGCAATCAGTGACGAGGATGGAGCCAATACATCTTCAGTTCCATAGCAATAGCATTGCGGTTGGACAAGCTGTTGAACCATCGAGCGTGCATCTTCTTGTAAAAGTGCTAACAGCCTTAACTGAGTCTTATCAGTGAGCTGGCTACGGCTGTTAAGAAGTTGCCTCTGGACCGTTTGACGCCGAGTTTCTCCCAGCAACTGCAAGGCACTAAACTCACGTAATGTTTTTTTGGGATGCTTGGCATAAGCACGCTGAAACGAAGCAAAATTTTCTCTAGACATAGCACAAGACCAATCACTTTGTTCTATAAATGAAGGGTTAAACGCCAGAGTCATCAAACTTTTGACCTTATGGGGTGAGTGATGAGCCAAGTTCACTGCAATCAAGCCACCTAAGGACCAGCCTACTAAAATAGATTGATCGGGTAGCTGACCTGTTAAATCAATAATGATCTGCTGTTTAAACGCTTTGGGAGAGAGCTCAACCCACTCAGCTTCACGCCAACTTGCCAGATGCAGCGTAAAGTAAGCCATCAACGAGGAAAACAAGGGGGTAAAAATTCGCCCATCACTTGCCCAGCCTGGCAATAGCACTAAGTCAGGCCCGCTTCCTCCTAGCTTATCCAGCCGCAACATGATAGAGCTCCATCGCTTTTTCAAGCTCAACTAACAAGGTATCGACATCTGCACACTGATGCTCAGCGGTCAAGGTTACCCTGATCCTGGAGGTGCCTTTGGGTACAGTGGGTGGTCGAATCGCACTGACCCAACACCCTGATCGCCTCAAGGTTTCACAGATATTGACCGTTTGTTCTAAATTACCAACGATGAGGGGTTGTATGGGCGTTACCGATGGCATCACTGTGATACCTCTAGACTGACAGCCTGTCCGGAACCGCTCCATGAGCGATGCCAGATGATCTCGTCGCCAAGGTTCAGACTGAATAATGCCTAAACTGACCAAAGTAGCTTGGGCAATTGAGGGTGGCATAGCCGTCGTGTAAGTATAGGTTTTAGACAACTGAATCAATGTTTCGATTAATTGCTTAGAGCCCGCCACGAAAGCACCCGCAGTGCCAAATGCTTTACCTAACGTTCCCATAAGAATCGGCAACTCATCTTGAGATAAATGAAAGCTCTCAGCACTCCCTGCACCCTGCTGTCCTAACACACCCAGTCCATGCGCATCATCGACCATGAGCCAGGCCTGATGTGTTTGGCACAACGAAGATAATCTAGACAAGTCTGCTTGATCACCATCCATACTAAACACACCATCAGTCACCACCAACCGTTTCTCTACCTCACACTGACTTAATCGCCTTGCCAAGGTTTCATAGTCAAGGTGAGGAAAGCGGCGTGATTGTGCGCCACTGAGCAGTCCAGCTTCTAATAAAGAAACATGGTTAAGGCGGTCATGGAAAATAGCATCGCCCTTCTTCATTAACGCGCAGATAACACCCATATTGGCCATATAGCCCGAGGAAAACAGTAACGCACTCTCCCGCCCTGTGAATTCGGCCAACGCCTCTTCCAGTGCTTGATGACTGACATGATGACCCGAGGTTAAATGCGATGCACCACTTCCAACACCATGAGATTTTATGGCTTGCATCATCTCTTTAGCCACACGCGAATCATTAGCTAAGCCTAGATAGTCATTACTACTGAAGTTGATACAGGGTTGATTGTGGATCAGCCGACTGGCCTTTTGTGGTGAGTGAAACGTGTCACGGGTACGCATCAAACCTGCGGTCTGACGCTCAGCGAGTTGCTCCTTGAGATAAGCCTCTAAATTCATGATGTTTCGGCCGCATCGTAAAACTGTGAGGCATCATGATGCGCCTGTATAGCATCTATTAACTGCTCATCCGTTTGTACTGCACGATTTTCAGTTTGCAAAGCAAACAACCCTAAACGCTGAAATAAGGACTGATCGGCAAGTGTCTGTGGATTTTCAGTGGTCAGCAATCGATCCCCATAAAAGATCGAATTGGCACCGGCCATAAAACACAGTGCTTGCATCTCATCACTCATACCACTGCGCCCTGCCGATAAGCGAAGATAGGAGCCAGGCATCAGTATTCTTGCAACCGCCAGGGTTCTAACAAATTCAAATGGATCCAGATCAGGCGCATTTTCCAGCGGTGTACCTGCCACCTTCACCAATAAATTTATCGGCACTGATTCGGGGTGTTCTGTCAAGCAAGCCAGGGTTTTTAGCATACTAACCCTATCTTCGCGTAACTCCCCCATGCCTAAAATACCGCCACAACAGACTTTTAAGCCCGCTGAACGAACATGCGCCAAGGTGTTTAAGCGATCTTGAAACTTACGCGTTGTAATAATCTGACCGTAATAAGTTTCTGAGGTGTCGATATTGTGGTTGTAATAGTCTAAGCCGGCTTCTGCTAGCGCTATTGCTTGATCTTCGTTCAACATACCCAGTGTCATGCAGGTTTCCAGACCCAGTGATTTGACGCCTTTAATCATCTCTAACACATAGGGAAGATCTTTCGCGCGTAAATGTTTCCATGCCGCGCCCATACAAAAACGACTGGCGCCGGAAGTTTTCGCATCACGCGCTTCCTCGATCACCTTATTCACCTGCATCAACTTCTCTACCTCTAAGTCAGCACCGTGATGAACACTTTGAGGACAATATTGGCAGTCTTCAGGGCAAGCACCCGTCTTAATCGAGAGCAAACGACTGATTTGTATGGCATTGGGATCAAAATGAACGCGGTGGACCTGTTGTGCACGAAACATTAAATCATTAAATGGAAGATCAAATAGTTCCGATATTTCATGCTCTTGCCAATCATTTCGTCGCACAACTTCAGCAGACATGGCCATACTCCTATCGCTCAGCTAAAATCAAATTCAAGCTTGCGATAGTAAATTGACAAAAGGAGTTGTCAACCAATGTTTTATAGAAAAGTTTACAGGCGTTTATTTTTTGACCAGACCTGTCCTTTGTGTCACGTACATCCTGCTTCTTCACTGGGGATATGTGAAGGTTGCCATGTAGACCTCCCCTGGAATCTCTTCCCGTGTCCTAGCTGTGGCATATCACGCGACCACCCTGATGATCACTGTCGGTGCTGTAATCATAAGACCTTTACTGTTGACCGAACTTTCGCGGCACTGGAATACCGCTTTCCTCTCAATACACTCCTCCCTTCCATCAAACAACGCTATTCTCTGCACCACCTTGGCTGGCTATCCCAAGTGTTCCATGCACGGCTTGAGGATCAAATAGATCAATGGCCTGACGTGCTGATTCCAGTGCCTATGCATGCTTTAGATTTAATTCGACGTGGTTATAACCAAGCGGCTATTTTGGCTGAACTATTAGGCAAGGCCACTTCCATTAACGTGACACACTCGGCCATTATTAAAACCCGATGCAGTCAGCGCCAGCATAACCTAAACGCATCTCAACGCCGTACCAATCTGATCGATGCCTTTTGTGTTACTAGCAGACCGATTGCCGATCACATCGCTCTGATTGATGACGTTATGACCACAGGAAGCACGCTGAATGAACTGGCAAGATTACTGAAAAAGCAGGGATGTAAAAGAGTAGATGCATGGGTCTTGGCACGTACACCCGACCCAGACTCTGATGAGGATACATAGGAGGTGGTCCACTGTTAAGGTAAACTAGATCCTTTTACGCTTCTTGCACGCATCACTATACGACTAAGACTGACTTTCGGAGAGCCCAGTTGCCTATCAGAACTCAATGGCCTAAATCAGACAATAAAGTGAAAGAGTTTTTATCTGTATTTAAGTATAGCCGACGTGCCATCGAACTGGTTTGGCAAACCTCGCGCCCACTCACCTGGGGCATGGTCAGTTTGACCCTATTAGCGGGCGTTTTGCCTGCGATAGCCGCCTACTTAGGCCAATTAATTGTCGATACTGTATTGGAGAGTGTTGAAATTTATCAACAGCAAGGCACGGTAGATTACTGGCCAGCTCTCCAGCTTCTGCTCCTCGAAGCCATTGTCATAGCATTAATGGCCGCCGCCAGTCGAGGCATATCCGCACAACAATCCCTGCTTCGAGCCATGATGGGGCAACGCGTGAATGTCATGATTCTGGAAAAAGCACAAACGCTGTCATTAGCGCAGTTTGAGGATTCAGAGTTTTACGACAAGCTGACACGAGCACGACGAGAAGCCTCTATTCGCCCTTTGGCACTGGTCAACAAAACCTTCAGCTTGATGCAAAATTCTATCGCTTTGTTTAGCTTTGCTATTCTGCTGATTCAGTTTTCTCCTTGGGCACTGTTAATGCTGTTCATCGCGGCTCTTCCTGTGTTCTTTTCTGAGGCTAAATTTTCTGGCGACGCCTTTAATCTCTCCCGCTGGCGATCTCCGGAATTAAGGCGACAAATGTATCTTGAGACGGTTCTTGCCAGGGAGGATTCAATAAAGGAGGTGAAGCTCTTTAACTTGGGCCCACTGCTATTGAATAAGTACAAGGAGATTTTTAACACCGTGTTCAGCGCTGAAAGACGACTTAT
>SLCQ01000179.1 GCA_007125745.1 Nitrincola sp. | reverse complement strand
GCACCCATGCTGGGGACTTCACCCAGTTTTTCGCCGGTAGCTGGGTTATGAATGCTGTAGCACTTTCCGCTGTCAGCATCGACCCATTGACCGTTGATGTAGGCTTGCTGTCGAAACAGCTGCTTAGCTTGTAGCATGTTTATCTCCAATAATCTGCACGACTGGGGGGCATGTAAATCCATTCGTGTATCTCTGGTTTATCTATGTGTGCTGAGTTTTTCACTTCGACGACGAAGTAGTTCCATGACTAACAGTAGCACGACAGACAGCAAAATCAGTAAGGTAGCCATGGCGGCAATCGCCGGGCTAATATTTTCGCGAATGCCTGAGAACATCTGAATGGGTAGTGTTCTTTCAGAAGGGCTGGCGATAAACAGGGCGACCACCACTTCATCAAATGAGGTTGCAAAAGCGAACAGTCCGCCAGATGCCACACCCGGAATAATCTGTGGAAGCACCACCGTAAAGAATACCCTTAAAGGGCTTGCACCCAAGCTGGCGCCGGCTCGAATTTGGTTGTAGTCAAAGTTTTGTAATGTTGCGTTGACCGTGATCACCACAAATGGTACTCCCAATACAGCATGCGCAATGACTAACCCAGCATAGCTATTAAGGAGGCCTAAATTAGCGAAGAAAAAATACATCCCGACTGCAACAATGACCAGCGGAACCACCATAGGGGATATTAGCAGTGCTAATATCATGCCTTTACCTGGAAATTCAGCCCGGTTAAGTCCAACCGCAGCGAGGGTACCAAATATCATGGCTAAAATAGTGGCCAAAGGAGCAACTATTAAGCTGTTTCTTAACGAATCCATCCACGGGCCTGAACTGAAAATTTGTTCATACCAGCGTAAGGAGAAGCCCTGTATCGGATAGGTCAAAAAGGTACTGTCACTGAAGGACAGTGGAATAATAACCAGTACCGGTACCATCAAAAATACCAATATAAGGCCACAGAATATTCTAAATACCCAGAACCAGATGCGTTCAATAGGTGATGCGTAAGGTTGTAGACTCATCAGATTAGCTCCGCACCAGTTGTTTTTGATTGACCAGTTTGTGGTAAACCATGTAAAGCAAGAGTGTCACGACCAGCAGTAATGCGCCCAAGGCAGCTGCCATACCCCAGTTGTTGGTCGTATTGGTGTAGTAGGCTACGTAGTAACTGACCATCTGATCAGAAGGGCCACCTACCAGCGCTGGGGTGATGTAATAGCCCAGCGCCATAATGAAGACAAGAATGGTGCCCGCTGCAATACCCGATACTGTTTGAGGAACATACACTTGCCAGAAAGCTGCAAAAGGGTGAGCGCCCAATGAGACAGCTGCACGTTGGTAAGAGGAAGGAACACCTTTCATCACGCTGTATAAGGGTAAAATCATAAACGGTAGTAAGACATGTACCATGGCAAAGAAAACCCCTATTCGGTTAAAAACAAGTTGTATAGGAGAGTCAATAATGCCGGTGGCCATGAGTCCTGAGTTCACTAACCCACCCGATTGTAATAGCACAATCCATGCTGCTGTTCTGACCAGAAGTGATGTCCAGAAAGGAAGCAAGACGCAGATTAATAATAAGTTGCTCTTCGAAGGTGGCAGGGTTGCCAATAAATAAGCCAGTGGAAAGCCCAGAAATAAACAGATCAGCGTAACACCACCAGCAATGACCAAGGTGCGTTGAAAAACACTTACGTACAGTCGTTGATTCTCAGCTATCTGCGCAACTTTTCCATCAATATCTCTTTCTAAATCAAGTGCAGCCAGAAGGTAACGGTCCGTTACCGTCGGCGCTGTTCGTTGAATAGCTAACCAGGTTGATGTTTCGTTCCAACGGGCGTTAATACCAATCAGTTCTTCTGTCCAGCTGACCTCTGTCGAAAGAGGTAAGCCTCGAAGCGTTTGTGTGAGTAAGGAGCGAAAGGTTGGGTCTTCGTAGTTCAGACGACGACCAATGCGTCCAAGGCCTCCGCCTGCTCTAGACTCTCTGAGTTCTTGTGCGAAGGCTTCAAATACCGCTTCATCCGGGATTCCTTGACCATCCCAGTCCAGAATAGCGGCCGCTGTTAACGGCATCACACTGCTGACTTCTGTGTTATCGATACTACGCCAGAGCATGCTACTGATGGGCATCACAAATGCGATGATCAAAAATAGGGCCAGCGGTGCCACAAGAAGCATCGCCTTAATCTTTTTCATACGTTCAGCGCGGCGAAGTTGCGCCTTTAGGCCGGTAATCGGTTGATTATCTGCGTTGTGGTTGGCCGTTATGCTGCTCATTATCTCCTCCGGTCTTATGACAGACCTGTTGTTAATCTGAAAAAGGTCATCCTTGACCTGATCGCGATGCTTATCGAGAAGCCCACGCGTTAAAGCGTTGCTCTAACTCTTCACCAAAGTCGACCCAAAAGTCTGTGTTGACGGCTAATGCACCTTCAAGGTTCGCTTCAGCTGTTGGCATGCGAGCAGCTTGTTCATCACTTAACATGGCAATGGCATCAGGATTGACTGGGCCATATGGGATACGGCTAGAATATTCCGCCTGCGTTTCTGCTTGGCTGGCAAAGCGAATAAAGTCATGAGCAGTATCAACATGGTTGCTTCCTTGAATGATTGCCCAGAAATCTAGGTCGTATAGGCTACCGTTCCAAACAATTTCAAGGTTGCGTCCTTCCTCTTGAGCGGCTGCTATACGGCCGTTATAGGCAGAGGACATGACTACATCACCTGCGACTAACCACTGTGGCGGCTGAGCACCCGCTTCCCACCACTGAATATGAGGTTGAATTTCATCAAGCTTAGCAAAGGCGCGATCAACACCTTCTGGAGTGGCTAACACATCATAAACATCTTCTGCTGTAACACCGTCAGCGAGCAAGGCAAACTCTAAGGTGTATTTAGCACCGCGACGTAGACCTCGGGTACCAGGAAACTCCTCAACATTCCAGAAGTCTGCCCAGCTTTCAGGTGCTCTTGGCAGGCGATCAGCATCGTAAGCCAATACAGTTGACCAAACAAAAGTGCCCACACCACACTCAGACACGGCTGATGGAATCAGGTCATCAGCAATGCCCAACACTTCCCAGTTAATAGGCTCGAATAAACCTTCAAAACACCCACGCGCAAGCTCTGGAGATTCAACTTCTACAAGATCCCAGCTTACATTGCCGGTCTCAACCATGGCACGGATACGAGCAAATTCACCATTGTAATCACCGGGTGTGACTGCATGACCAGTCTCTTCCGTAAAGGGAGTGTAGTAGGCTTCCTGCATAGCATCACCTGAAGCACCACCAAAGGTGATCACGGTTAATGCGTGAGCAGATCCTGCTATGGCTAAACCTGCAGTCATCAAGGAAGTGGTTAAGAATTTATGTGTCGTTCTATTGTTTATTTTCATGTTGTTCTCCGGTTTTTCGGATAGTTACAGGGAGTGTTGCAGCGTAATTAGGATGCATCTAAGGCACGAACGTCTTCATCTCGCCATCCTATATCGATGGCATCGCCGACCGATAAAGAAGGACAAAGCTCGCTGACAGGTACTTTGACGTAAAACTGATCATTACCCGCCAGTTCACAACGAAGTCTTAAATGATCACCTAAGTAAATAAACTCATGCAGAGTGGCTTTAAAACGGTTAGGTAACCCTTCACTAGAGCCATTCAGGCGAATCCGTTCAGGGCGAATCGATAAACGAGTCGAGCTACCCGTGCTTAAGGATTGAATCCTAGAAGCACGAGTTCCCAAGCCGTCACCAAAGCTGACTCGACAGAAATCATCTTCAATAGAATCTACCTTGCCCATGATGGTGTTATTTTCACCAATAAACTGAGCAACGAATGAGTTAGCTGGGTGCTCATAAAGAGCTTGTGGTGTATCGATCTGTTGAATCACACCGTCATTAAACACAGCGACTCGGTCTGACATGGTCAAGGCTTCGCTTTGATCATGAGTTACGAAAACAACCGTCAAACCCAAGTTTTCATGCAGGTGTTTAATCTCTAACTGCATATGCTCGCGCAGTTGCTTATCTAGCGCGCCTAGAGGCTCATCCATCAGGACTAACTGTGGTTCGAACACTAGCGCACGAGCCAATGCAACACGTTGTTGTTGACCACCTGATAGTTGTGATGGGCGGCGTTTCGCAAAAGACTCTAATTGAATTGTTTGCAAAACTTTATCGACTTTTTGACGTGCCTCGTGTTTAGGCATTTTGCGCGTCTTAAGCGGATAGAAAAGGTTTTCCTCTACGGTCATGTGCGGAAACAGTGCATAGTTTTGGAATACCATGCCGATGTTTCGCTTGTGTGGTGGTAGGGTGTTGAGTCGCTGGTTACCTAGGAAAATATCACCACTGGTCGGAGTCTCAAAGCCTGCTAGCATCATTAAGCAAGTCGTTTTTCCTGATCCAGAGGGGCCTAGCAACGTAACAAATTCACCTTTTTGGATGTTGAGATTTAAATCTTTGACAACCAGTGATTCACCATCGTAGGTCTTTTGAACGCCGGTGAAACGAACTAAAGGCTCATTGGACGTGCCTGTTTGCATATCTTTCTCCTCCTGCGTCAGTGAGACTGACTTGTTAATAAAAATTGACAGCAAGGGCGAAAAATAACACTCCACTTCTAACGGGTGGGTATTATAGTTATTATTCCCCAAGGAAAAGCTCCTTTCTGGCAATTTTTTAAACTATCTGCATATCTTAGTGAAGAGTTTTGCAGGTTTTATGCCAATTAGGGTTTTCCTTGACGGACATCTGATTGCCCGTGTGTTAAATTTATTTATCGCATACTTAGTTGTTTCAATGCAAGAGGAATTTCTGCTTCAATTTGGTGCTTTCGGCGATTTTTGTGTTTAAACATAGTGCAGTGATGGGGTTGTGTGAAGTGAGTGAGCTAAACAATGGTGGTGATGATTTTGAGTTGGGGTCTCGGTTGAGATTTGTTCGACAGAATGCAGGACTATCACAACGAGAACTGGCTAAACGTGCAGGCGTAACGAATGCCGCTATCTCACTGATCGAGAATAATCAGAGTAGTCCTTCCGTCTCATCGTTGAAAAAAATTCTTGAAGTGATTCCTATGTCGTTAACCGACTTTTTTGCACTGGAAACACCCGAGGAAAGTCGGGTGTTTTTTAAAGCATCAGAACTGGTTCCTTTGGCATCAGGTCCAGTGGAATTTCTTCAAGTAGGTGACATGCGTCACCATAACTTACAAATTTTGTATGAGCGTTATGCACCTGGTGCAGATACGGGCCGCAGTATGCTTCAGCATGAATCAGAAGAGGGTGGCATTGTTGTAGAGGGTGCTATTGAGCTAACTGTTGGTGAACGAAAGCAGATTTTAAAAGCGGGTGATGCATATTTGTTTGATAGTCGGCAACCTCACAGATTCCGCAATGTGGGCTCGGATGAGTGTGTCATTATTAGCGCATGTACGCCTCCTTATCTATAATAACACTGTGTTTAGACGAAAAGCATTGCTTAAGATAACAGTTCATCTTTTCTTTTGGTGCATTAGCCTTGCGCTGGTTGTTTTGTTTACTCTGTGGTTAAAGTGGTTCAGTCCTTTCGGTTATCAACCACCTGAGGGGATGCCTGCAATCGAACAAACATCGCATCACGTGTTTGTGTTTGGCACACTCAAATCTCCTTGGGTGCGCTGGGTGGTTATGGGGCGAAAGGGTGAAGCGATTCCTGCTAAGCTTCCCGGTGTCAGGCGGGAAAACTTGACCATTATTACCGATCCAGATGCAAAAACACCGGGTTATGTTATAAAGGTGACTGCATCTGAATTAGCGCGCTTAGATCACTATGAACGTTTAGGTGTGCGCTATGAGCGGATTAAAATGCAACTAGCTGATGGTCAAGAAGCCTGGGTCTATCGAAGGCTTTGAGAGTTACAGGCAAAAAGATGTGTGTGCGCACAAAGTGGGTTGATCTCATCCTATAAAACTTCAAAAAACAGGACCAAAAATGGATGCTACACACCAGTTTATTCGTTGTTGTGATTTAGAGGTGCACCTCACCTGTTGGGGAGATCCTGCCTCACCCGCCATAGTGATGTGGCATGGTTTGACACGAACTGGACGGGATTTTGATGAGTTAGCGTCTCGATTATCGCAACAGTATTATGTGATCTGTCCCGACACCATTGGCAGAGGTTTGTCACAGTGGAGCTCCAACCCTGAGCAAGAGTATGTGATTCCATTTTACGTGAAGTTAGCCAAAGCCTTGTTGCATCAGTTAGATATTTCCCGATGTATCTGGATCGGCACGTCCATGGGTGGTTTGATCGGAATGGTACTCGCGGCTGAAGAAAATACACCTATTCGCGCATTATTGATCAATGATGTGGGGCCGGAACTGCCTCGAGAGGCTATTCAGCGAATTCGTGACTACATCGGTATACAACCTGTGTTCAATACCATCCAAGAACTGGAAGCATGGCTGAAAACGGTATATGTAACTTTTGGGGTCAATAATGATGAGTTTTGGCGGCGTATGGCAATGACATCCCATCGTCGATTGGCGGATGGGCGTATCACTTTGCATTATGATCCTGCCATTGCTCAAGGGTTTACCCTTCCTGACTCGCAAGAGACTATACCGGATCTATGGCAAGAGTGGCAGTCGATCCAATGCCCCGTGTTTGTAGTGCAAGGAAAAGAGTCTGATTTATTAACTCATCAACAACTTGATAAAATGAGTCAGCTAAAGCCATCGATGCAGCAAGCCAGTCTTGTTAATGTAGGACATGCACCAACGCTTGTGACCTTAGATCAGCAACAGATGATTTTGCAGTGGTTACAGGAACTAAAATAGGTGCTTAACGGATAGTCGTTTGAGCGAACGATACCCAAAAGGCGGTCACAAAAAAGGGTGGTACAAGACCACCCTTTTTATAAGAAATCAATCAATTAGTTAAGCATTTCAGCAACACGATCGCGAAGTTCTGGATCGCTTTGAAGTGCAAGGGCAATTTCATTATAGGTTTCAACGTCCATGCCTGCTGCTTCAACAGCTTGAATCATCATCATGCTGGCTTCTTGTTGTAACTCAGCAGCTTGCTCTTGATCAGAAGCGGCTTCTAGGCGTGAAGAATATTCAGTGCGAATATTGTCAAGATCACCTTGAACCGAAGCAAATGTATGCAGATCGTTTTCAGCAAACTCAACTTGAGTTTGTTGAGCTGGCATTGACGCCTGACCTTCATATGCCATGGCATAAGATGTAGCACCCAATGCGATAAATCCTGAAACTGCTGCGGCTAGTAGTGTCTTTTTCATCATATAACTCCTTAGTTTGCATTTCGCTAAGTATATTGCGAACAGCGTGCCAACTTTTGTGTAAAAGATTTAATTAATTGATATATATACATTTATTTTT
>SLCQ01000052.1 GCA_007125745.1 Nitrincola sp. | reverse complement strand
TCGATCGCTTCTTCCGCATGAGGGTGTTTGGCTTTGTGCAGTTCGAGCATCTCAGAGCTGATACCGCCAGAGACACCATACCAACCACTCTCCTTATAGAGTAAGGCTTCAATGGCATCGATATCCATCGCATACTCACGCATCAGGTAAAGTAAGACGCCAGGATCGATATTGCCGCAACGACTACCCATGGGAAGGCCTTCAACCGCCGTGAAGCCCATACTGGAAGCGACCGATTTCTCATTAGAAATACCGCACATGCTGGCACCAGCACCTAAGTGACAGACCACGGTTTTGAGTTGACTGGCATCGGATTGGCGAAGTTGATGCAGGATAAATTCATAGGAGAGCCCATGAAAACCATACTTCATGACACCTTCATCACTTAGACGTCGTGGAATGGCATAAAGTCGCTCAAGTCGCGCCTGACTGGTGTGAAACATGGTATCAAAACAGCCTACTGCAGGCAGTTCTGGTACTAGGTTACGGATCGCTTCAATCAGTTTTAAGTTGTATGGCTGATGCAGTGGTGCCAGAGGAATAAATTGCAGTAATTGACTGCTAATTTCTTCCGTGATGGTCACTGGTGCGCTGAATTCATTGCCCCCATGAACGATGCGATGACCGGTAGCAATCAGTTGATGACCTTCATAAGTGGTGTTAAGCCAACTGAGTACTTCATTCAATGCCGCTTGATGTCGCTGCTCACGACCGATGCTATTCATATCAATCGTTTTAGAGGCTAAAGAATGACCTGAAGCGTCTGCTGCACTAAAACGAACACCATCACCGAGTAAATTACCCAGTTTGATGACACAAAGATTTTCTAATCCTTCATCGGTCACCTGATACAGGCCACACTTTAGACTGGAAGATCCACCGTTCACGGTGAGCAATGTTTTCATATCAGCTTTCCTTTTCTGGATGGTAAACCATGTATGAGGCCATCGCACAGGAAGCTAGGCGTCCCAGTGTGCCTTCTGCTCGACTGGTCAAAATGATTGGTACTTTAGCACCGACTGCAAGACCGGCTGATTTAGCACCGGCTAAGTAAATCAGCTGTTTGGCGATCATATTGGCAGACTCAAGGTCTGGCGCAAGCAGAATATCGGCTTCACCTGAAACGGGAGAGTCAATATGTTTATCGATAGCGGCTTGTAAGGAGATGGCGTTATCAAATGCCAGTGGGCCGTCTAGAATAGCCCCTTTAATTTGCCCACGATCGGTCATTTTACATAATGCCGCGGCGTCAATCGTGCTCTGCATAGCGGGCTTAACTTTTTCAACTGCTGCTAAAATGGCAACTTTAGGTTTATGTATACCAAGAGAGTGGCAGAAGTTGATTGCATTCTGAACGATATCACGCTTAGTAAGTAGATCAGGTGCTACGTTAATCGCCGCATCGGTAATGACCAGTGGCTTGTGATAGTTAGGGATGTCGAATACCCAAACATGGCTCAAACGACGTTCAGTACGGATACCTTTGGTTTTATTGATCACTGCTGCAAGCAGTTCAGAGGTGCCCAAACTACCTTTCATTAATGCAACCGCTTCAGCACTTCGCACCAAGGCGCAGGCACGCTCAGCCGCTTCATGACTATGCTCAGTGGAGACGATTTCATAGGGTGATAAATCAATACCTTCAACTTCCGCTGCGGCACGAATTTTATGCTCTGGGCCAACTAACAGTGGCTCTATGAGGCCCTGCTCAGCGGCTTCGAGGGCGCCGAGTAGGCTATTGTGATCAACCGGGTGAACAACCGCTGTTCGAATAGGCGTTGCTTTACGTGCCTGCTCGATAAAAAATTCGAGCTGGTCATGCACGGGAGGGCGATCTTTTTTAAGGCTAACGCTTGGATTAGATTCACTCATGGTCTGACTCCTTTAATGTCACAGAGCATCATCATAGCAGAGTTTAACTAAAATGACGCACTGCAACAAAGGGTCATATTAGTTTTATACAGGAACTTTTAAAGTGTCCTGATAAGGTGGCCAACCCAAGGGCTTACCGCCCAGGAGATGTAAGTGAATATGATACACGGTTTGACCGCCATGTGAATTACAGTTGAACACTGTTCTGTAACCATCTGCCGCGAAACCGTTTTCCTCTGCTAGTTTCGCCGCTACCCAATGGAGGTGACCTACTGTTTCACGATCTTCGGTAGAAAGGTCATTTAACGTTGCGATATGTCGGCGAGGAATGATTAACGCATGAAAGGGGGCTTGTGGATTGATATCCATAAACGCCACTGCGGTTTCATCTTCGTAAACTATGTTAGCAGGAATCTCCCCCGCTACTATTTTACAAAACAGGCAATCCATAAACGACTCCTAGGGTTAAGAGGTTGTTTGCTCACGAGCGATAGCACGGTAGCCAATATCATGACGATAAAACATATCCTGCCAACGTACCTGATGAACGGCTTGGTATGCGCGTTGTTGCGCATCGCTGACGCTCTGGCCTAGTGCAGTAGCACAGAGTACGCGACCACCCGCCGTGACAACTTTGCCATCTTTCAATGCGGTTCCAGCATGGAAAATTTTAGTATCTGCCATGCTTGTAGAAGGCAATTCAATTTCATCCCCTTTACGGTATTCGCCCGGATATCCGCCCGCTGCTAATACCACACCCACTGCAGGTCGCTTATCCCATGTTACGCTGACTTGGTTTAAGCGCTTGTCGAGTGCAGCAAGACATAGGTCAGCTAAGCTGGTTTGTAAACGCATCATAATAGGTTGTGTTTCAGGGTCACCAAAGCGGCAATTATATTCAATCACTTTAGGTGCACCATCTGGTGTGATCATTAATCCTGCATAGAGAAAGCCAGTATAGTGATTACCTTCTGCAGCCATGCCATTTACTGTCGGCATGATCACCTCTTGCATAATGCGATCATGCACGCTTGGGGTCACGACGGGCGCCGGTGAATAGGCTCCCATGCCACCCGTATTTGGACCTGTATCTGCATCACCAACGCGCTTATGGTCTTGACTGGTTGCCATAGGTAAGACGTTTTTGCCATCGACCATCACGATAAAAGAGGCTTCTTCACCTTCCAAAAACTCTTCAATGACGACGCGGTGCCCAGCATCACCAAAGGCGTTTCCTGCCAGCATATCGCGAACAGCGTCTTCAGCCGCTTCGACAGACATAGCTACGATCACCCCCTTACCAGCTGCGAGACCATCCGCTTTGATAACAATAGGAGCACCTTGCTGTCGCACGTACTCCAGTGCTGCATCCACGTCGGTAAAGTTTTGATAGGCTCCGGTCGGAATTTGATGACGTGCTAAGAAGTCTTTAGTAAAGGCTTTAGATCCTTCTAACTGAGCTGCACCCGCAGAGGGGCCAAATATTTTTAACCCTTGCGCTTCAAATGCGTCGACAATACCTGCAACCAATGGTGCTTCTGGTCCTACAATGGACAGGTCAATCGCATTTTGTTGTGCAAATGCTATCAGCCCTTCTGTATCCATAACATCTAGGGAAATATTACTAACCTTGCTCTCCGTTGCTGTGCCGGCATTTCCTGGGGCTACAAATACCTCAGACACCTTGGTGTCCTGTGCGACTGCCCATGCCAATGCGTGTTCACGACCCCCTGAGCCAATAATCAGTACCTTCATGTTAACTCCTTAATTAGTGTCGGAAGTGGCGCATACCGGTGAAGACCATCGCCATATCATGTTCATTAGCAGCATCGATCACTTCTTGGTCGCGCATAGAGCCGCCTGGTTGAATCACAGCGGTGATACCGGCTTCTGCAGCAGAATCAATTCCATCACGGAAAGGGAAGAATGCATCTGACGCCATCACTGAACCTTTGACTTCCAAACCTTCGTCAGCCGCCTTAATAGCTGCGATTCGGGCTGAATAGACACGACTCATTTGCCCTGCACCTATCCCGATGGTTTGGCCGTTTCGAGCATAGACAATGGCATTGGACTTCACAAATTTAGCAACTTCCCAGCAGAAAAGTAGATCTCGAATCTCTTGTTCACTAGGCTGGCGCTGGGTGACAATTTTTAACTGTGATACGTCAACCATACCGATGTCGCGATCTTGTACTAATAAACCACCATTAACGCGTTTGTAATCTAGCCCTGCACTGCGCTGAGCATCCCACTGACCACACTCCAACAGACGAACATTGGGTTTGCTTGCAACGATTTCTGAGGCTTCAGCGCTAACGATGGGTGCGATAATGACTTCAACAAATTGGCGATCAACAATCGCTTGGGCAGTTTTGCCATCAAGCTCACGGTTAAAGGCGATAATTCCCCCAAACGCAGATGTTGGGTCTGTCTGAAATGCTCTATTGTAGGCGTCTAACAGGTCACCACCGATCGCAACTCCACAGGGGTTGGCATGCTTAACGATGACGCAGGCTGGCTCTTGGAATGGCTTAACACATTCAAGAGCCGCATCCGTATCGGCTACGTTATTGTAGGAAAGTGCTTTTCCTTGTACTTGGCGTGCGGTGGAGACTGAAGGCTCTGCAGGATTGGCCTCAACATAAAAAGCCGCTTTTTGATGCGGGTTTTCACCATAGCGCATCTCTTGTGCTTTGATAAACTGGGTATTGAAGGTGCGTGGAAAGTTTGTAGGTTCTATTTCCTCACCTTCTTTTACCGATTCAGTCATGGTGCCAAGATAGTTGGCAATCATGCCATCATACGCAGCGGTATGCTCGAAGGCTTTCACAGCTAAATCAAAGCGCGTAGCGTAGTTAAGGCCCTGATAAGCATCTAGCTCTTCTATAACACTTGAGTAGTCACTTGCATTGACAAGGATGGCGACATCTTTATGGTTTTTGGCGGCTGAACGAACCATGGTAGGTCCACCGATATCGATGTTTTCAATCGCCATCGGCAGATCACAATCTGGTCGAGCAATGGTTTCTGCAAAGGGGTAGAGATTCACAACGACCATATCGATAGGTGCTATGGCGTGTTCCTGCATGACACGATCATCTTGCCCACGACGACCTAGAATGCCCCCGTGAATTTTAGGATGGAGGGTTTTGACACGACCGTCCATCATTTCTGGGAAGCCGGTATGATCCGAGACTTCAACTGCATTGATTCCTGAGTCTTTTAGTAGTTTGTAAGTACCACCGGTGGAAAGAATTTCGATGCCGCGCTGACTGAGCGCCATAGCAAAGTCGACGATGCCGGTTTTATCAGAGACACTAATCAACGCTCTGCGGATGGGCGTAACTGGGGATTGAGACATACTTTACTCGGATCTATTAAGGTTCAAAAATTACAGAAGGCCGTATTGCTTTAGTTTTTTACGTAGTGTGCCACGATTTAAACCGAGCAATTCGGAAGCTTTTGTCTGATTGTCTTTGGTATAAGCCATGACACTTTCAAACAATGGAGCTTCAATTTCGGAAAGTACCATTTGGTATACATCTGTCACGGGTTGACCGTCAAGTTGCTTGAAGTAGCTGGTCATTGACTGATGTACATTATCACGCAACGTCTGTGGAGGCGTTGTGGGTTGTACGAGTCGAGAATCTTTCACAAGTTTTTCATCCATTGCGTTCATGAGCGTATTCCAGGTATCAGGCAGCTGTTAATCGGTATTCGGCAAGAAAACCGGCCAGTGAGCTGCATTGTTTTTCTGCTGATTCGATTGTATTAAAGAACTTCCGAAATTCGTCACCTTGATTAAATTGCTTAAGGTACCAACCTATATGCTTTCGGGCGATTCTAACGCCCATCATCTCTCCATAAAATTGATGCAATTCAGCCAAATGTTGTTGCATTATTTGGCTCATTTCATCAATCGTCACACGAGGCAGATGCTGACCAGTTCGTAAATAGTGATCTATTTCACGAAAGATCCAAGGTCGACCTTGGGCCGCTCTACCAATCATCACTGCGTCAGCGCCTGTTTTTTTTAAAACCTGTTGTGCTTTTTCTGGAGAGTCTATATCACCGTTAGCAAACAGCGGAATGTGAATAGCTTCTCTTATTTGAGCGACAGTGTCATATTCAGCTTCGCCACGGTAGGCATCGGCCCGAGTTCTTCCATGTACTGCAAGTGCTTGAATGCCAATGGCCTCTGCCATGCGCGCAATCTCGACACCATTTTTGCTCTTACGACACCAGCCCGTGCGCATTTTAAGTGTGACGGGAATATTGACCGATGCGACCACCGCTTCCAATATGTGTTTAATGAGATCAGGTTCGCGCATTAGGGCGGAACCTGCGGCACGATTGCATACTTTTTTGGCAGGGCATCCCATATTGATATCAATTACGTGGGCACCTCGAGCTGCATTCATCCTTGCTGCTTCAGCCATCATGACAGGATCAGATCCAGCAATTTGGACGGATCTAGGTGCGGTTTCGCCAGAATGATCTAAGCGATAAGCTGACTTGTGTGTTTTCCAGAAAGCTGTATCAGAAATAACCATCTCTGATACGGCTAATCCGGCACCCATACGTCGACAAAGTTGGCGAAAAGGGCGGTCTGTGATGCCTGCCATAGGCGCCAGTATAACCTTGCTGTCTATCGTGTATGGGCCGATATGGAACATGCGTTACCTTAAGGTCAAAAATAGTTGCCAAGCTATCGAATAGCATTAACAGGGTCATTTTCGGAAGGTGGACAATGATACCCCTTCAGACGGAGTGCTCCAAGTCGAAATTGATGATTTTTTGATCTATTTCAGACATTGGCTATTTTAATGGGGTATCCATTCGATCTCATAGCCTAAATGACCAGCCGTTGGCAACTCGATAAATAAGCGTGTCTCAAAGCGCTCGTTAGGTAGTAGTGTAGCCGCATGTGGGCGATATGTAGCCGGTGTAAAGTCTTGAGCCGCAATAATTTGACCTTGAAGGTCAGTGAAAAGGATGCGCAAATGAGGTAATTGAACCGGAAGGGTGTGATCATTGTGGAGCCCTGTGAGTAATTCCAATACTTCGGGGTTCTCCGATACTTCACGGACGACCAAATGGGTCGTGCGTAATGCGCTTAAACCTTGATAAGAAGAGAGAGAGCAGTCCAGATAGTCACATGCTAATGTATATATAGAGTGTAACGATGAGTGGTTTGATAAATGTGCGCGTTCAAACCAAAGGTGTTGACCAACCAGTATGCCAAGCGCTAAAACTGAGCCGAGTATTGCCAAAGTTGGAAATTTCTTTTGAGAAACAGGTTGGTTGAGTTCGGGTGGAGGAAGGTTTAATGCCTGTATCTGTTGAATCATACTTTTCGGTTGCGTGGTGTCCGGCTTTTTAATCACGCACTGTACCAATGTTTCAGATATCTGGGGTTGATTATCTGAAGCTACCTCTGTTCCGGATGGCTCTGGTGCTTGCATAGCAGGCGTTTGATTGGCGGTTTTTTTTGACGTCGGTGGTATGGCTTCGAAAACCGTCAGGCATCGACCACAACGTACTTGCCCC
>SLCQ01000060.1 GCA_007125745.1 Nitrincola sp. | reverse complement strand
GCATCTGGTAACCAGCGAACAGACTATGTTGCTGTAAGCAACTCTGTCATTGGTGCTCTGTTATTACTCACCGGACTGATAGGTGCTCTGACTGCACTGGTCTCAATACAGGGCACGCTACTACTGCTTGGACTAGCCGGCTTGGCAGGGTCTGTTTTAAGCCTGCAGTGGACAGAGGTTTCTGCCTAACGCGCTAGTGAAAAATGCTTCATGCGGTTATAGTCTCTGTTAAGAAACTCATTCGCCCTAGCAAAGGAATTAACACATGTCTAAAACGCTTAGATACGGCATACCCAGTTGCATGTTAACCGCATTGCTTGTTTCTGGTTGTAGCAACGTGGATCACGACTCAAGTGCAGTCACAACCGACGAGGCGCTTCGCCCGGCAAGTAGCACGGTATTAACTGGCAATCAAAGTTACTTTGGCGTTCTTCCTTGCGCTAACTGCCCCGGCATTGAAACGCAACTTGATCTTCTTGAAGGGGGCACTTATTTTCTAACCCAAACCTATCAAGATCGCGATGACGCAACCTTCAGTCAAATGGGCCTGTGGGAAATAGAAGGCGATCGTTTAATATTGCATCATGGCCAGCATGACACCCTAATCTACTTTGCCAATGAGACAGGAGGATGGCTCCAGGCCGATACCTTGGGTAACCCCATAGTGTCGCAACTGAACTACAACCTTGAGCCAAAAGGTTGGCAACCCGCTAAGATCCAAAAGCAGATTAATGGCATGTTGACCTATATGGCTGATGCGCCATCCTTAGTTGAATGTAGCACAGGCCTTCGCTTCCCGGTCGTGATGACACCAGAATGGCTTGAAGTGGAACGCGCATACCTTTCTTCTACCAGTAGCGGTGGTAATTATTTACACACCCAAGTAGAGGTTAGTTTGACATGGGAAACACCTGAAGAGGGGCCCACCAGACATCATTTACGTTTCAATCAATTGCAGGAGATGCTACCCGCAACAACCTGTGGCAACCCCGTTTCAGAACTAGAGCACCATGAGTGGGATGTCATCTCTCTAGACGGAATAGCGCCTGCTGAACTTGAAGAGATGAGTATTCGTCCCTATGTTCGTTTCAGTGGCCAACAGTTATCGGGACACAGTGGGTGCAACGTCATGGCTGGCCCTATCAAACTGGAAGGAGACCATATTGACTTAGGCCCAATTGCGAGCACCCGAATGTTTTGCCAAGACGCTGCTGAGATAGAATCTCGCTTTTTAGCGATGATTGAAAAAGCGGAGTACGGAAGCTTAGAGGGACAACATTGGACTTGGTATGATGAAAACATGAGCCGTTTAGTGTCCTTTGAACGCAAACCGATCGATGAATAACTCTAAACACTCCATTATTTTGACACTATTAAGGAAATCTTGATTTATGTATATGGCGTTTAAACACCTTCACTTGACCCTTGCAGCATTAACCGTACTGATCTTTCTGGTGCGCGCTGTGTTTGTCTTAGTATGGCCCGCCGGAGTGCGAAAGCGCTGGATGAAAATTGCCGCTCATGCAGTTGACGGTTTACTTATCTTATCCGCTATAGCATTACTGTTCGTCATGAAAATGAATCCAATTCACGTCGACTGGGTACTGGCAAAAATTGTTGCTCTGGTTGCGTATATTGGTTTTTCAGTCTATGCCTTTAAAACAGCACCGACATTGCCAACACGATTAGTCGGCGTATTATTGGCTGGTGCAACGCTAGCTTATATTGCAATGGTTGCCGTTCGTCGTACGCCAACATTGGGGCTTTTCTAAAACAGTTCAATAGTGCACTTGGCCATAGTGATCTCTAACCAATCGTTGGAGCTCACTGCGCCAAGGGCGTTGCCGAATGCCAAAAATATTTAATATTTTGTGGCACTTTAACACAGAGGTTGAAGGTCGCTCTGCTTCCGTCATCAAATCTTTAGACGCGATGGGTTTAATTTGGTCCACCTTTAAATCTTCAAATTGTCGTGCCGCTGCCACAACCGCCTCACAAAAACCGTAACGCGTTGTCACTTCAGCTCCACAGTAATGATAGGTTCCCCAAGCCTCTGCACCACAACTCAATTGCTTTATGATCGCTAACACAACACGCGCCAAATCGAATGCTGAGGTAGGACACCCTCGACGGTCATCTACTCCATACATCAGGTTATTTTCTCTGGCTTCGTTCAGAGTACGAAGCATAAAGTTATTGCCACGATCGCTAAATAACCAACTGCTTCGAACAATAATATGTCTTGGCATATATTGCTGAACGTTCAACTCTCCTTGTAACTTACTGTGGCCATATACCCCCAGAGGTTGCGTTTCGTCTAACTCGGTGTAGCCACTTGCATAGTGACCATCGAACACGTAATCGCTAGATAAATGAACAATAGGAATGGAAAGATCACCGCAAGCCGCCGCAATAATGCGCGGTGCTTCCGCATTTAACAGCATGGCTTTATGCGGTTCACGCTCCGCTCTATCAGCAAAATTGAACCCAGCACAGTTGATAACATAATCGGGCAGATAGCGATCTAGGACTGCCACGACTTTTTCCGCCTGAGTTACATCTAACTGCTTGCGATTAAGGGGTATGACTTCAAAGAAACTATCCTGCTCTGCGGTACGAGCAATAGCGAAACCTGACTGACCATCAGCTCCGGTAATCAATATTTTGACAGGGTCAAACTGCAATGACAGATCTCCGAACCAATATAAAATATGCCGCTAGGAACGCTTTTCACCCGTATCGAGCTGTCGTTCTAACTCACCAATAAGCTGATTAATATATTCGGCGGATTTGCCAGTATTTTCAGCGAGGTCTTTAACATGTTCTGCAACCACTGCAAAGCCACGACCCGCTTCACCGGCACGAGCCGCTTCAATACTCGCATTTAAACTGAGCAACCTGAGTGACTTCAACATATAAAGAATTTTTTGCGTCTCTTCAATAATATTACCACTTACTTGCGCCACTTGGTTTAAGTTTTGAGTACGGTGGCTTTCTTCATTTTTTCGTTGGGCAATATCAACGACAACACCTTCAAGATAGGCTAGCTCTCCTTGGGGATCAAAAACGGGGCCACCATGTTCATTCACCCATTGTATACCACCTGAAGCTGTACGTAGACGGTAGTCAACATCCCAGTTGCACTTAGCATTAATACCCGCTTCGACAGCACTATCAACTTTATCAACATCATCGGGGTGAATCAGCGAAACATAGGACGCCCTTTTATTCTCCAGGAGGTCATCAAGTGGGTAGCCCGTTACCCTTTCAACGCGTCCAGACATCACCAGCATTGTGTAATGTTCGTCATTCCGACAGCGATACAAAAAGCCATTCATCCGACTGGTAATACTATCGTACACCTGTTTGGTTTTACCTTCCCTGTCTAGATCATATTCACTCATTTTTTCCTCGCTCTTTGCATACAGCAACTTACACAATATAACGCAATTGCACCATTAAACTTTGCATGTTGTCAGACAAATGTAAAGGGCAAGAACAAAAATTAATTCAACAAAAACAGTACCAATTCAGGTTTCCAACTTAACAGAACTAACGTAATCAACGACATCAGCAAAAAAGGAATCAGTGATTTAAAAATCCGCATAGGCGGCTCACCCGTCATGGCCGAGCTAATAAAAAGACCAGCCCCCACAGGTGGGGTTAATAAGCCCATCACCAGTGTTAAACACACCACTACACCAAATTGATATGGACTGATACCAAACTCAGCTTGGGCAACTGGAAGCAAAATAGGCACCACTAAAATCAGAGCTGCAATGCCATCAAGAATCATTCCAACAATCAATAATGCGGCAATGACCATCAGCAAAAAGATAAAGGGATCTGCGGTTTGTTGTACAATCCAAGTGGCTACATTTTGAGGAATATGCTCGTACACCAATACCCAACCAAACACACCAGCCGCTGAAATTAAAATAATCACCATTCCTGAGTTTAATGCCGTACGCTTCAGCACTTCCGGTAAATGCGAGAAGCGCAACTCCTTATAAACAAAACGGCCAACCAATAAAGCACCTAAAGATGCTAAAGCAGCTGATTCTGTCGGCGTTACCAAACCCGTTAAAATGCCACCAATAATCAGAATGGGTATGCACAGTGCTGGCAACCCCATCACAAACGCATGTTTTGCTTCCTGCCAAGACAGCCACTTTCCTTTGGGGTACTCATATATCAGACCCAGTAAAGTAATGGTCAAAAAGAAGAGAGCTGATAAGATCAAGCCTGGAATAATGCCAGCAATGAACATGTCGGCAATAGGCACCTGAGCCAACACGCCAAACAGAACAAACAACATTGATGGTGGAATAATAGGTGACAATAAACCACCCGCGGCGGTTGTTGCTGCTGCATAAGGACGACTGTACCCTTCCTTTTCCATTTCGGGCACCATGGCCCGTGACATGATCGCAATCTGCGAAGCAGCTGACCCCATAATCGATGCCATCATCATATTCGCTACAAGGTTAATGTACGCCATACCACCCTTGAATCCACCCACCAGGATACGTGCCATATTAATTAATCGACGCGTCAGTCCTCCTTCGTTCATGAGCTCTCCAGCAAGCATAAATAAGGGGATTGCCAATAGCCCATAATTTTCAATTGAAGAGAAGAGTTGCTGTACATAGGAGGAAAACAGCACGGTATTACCCGAAGTAGCAATATAAAAAGCAGCCGACAGGGCTAACACAAGCGCGATAGGAACCGCTGCAAACAGCAAGATAAAAAAGACTGCCGCTAGCATTACACCGAATCCTGTTGAGCGCTAAATACCATCACCACCGAATCCCACAGATTCACAGAGGCATGCAATATAAGTGAGCAAGCGACCCACGGCATCACTAACCAAACCAGGTATTTTTTTAGTCCAAGTGTATTAGTGGTTTCAGCATAAATAAAATTAAAAGTTTCCATCTGGAATGCACTGATGTCGAAACCGACTGCAAACAGTGTGATCGGTTCGAACCAAAGCATACAAAAATACAAAAGCAACAGTGAGAAGAGTAGCACCATGAGATCACTGAATACCCTAAGCACTTTTTTTACAGTTTTAGGAACATACTCATGAACCAGGGTGACGGATAAAGTTTGACGACGCTTAATGACAACCGTCGTTGCCAAAAAAGTCATCCATACCATAGAAAAAATAGCCACTTCATCCACCCAGTAGATCGGACTACTCAGGGCTCGAGCTATCACGTTGGTCAAGATGAGTATAGAAACAACACCCGCCAGCATAGCAGCCAGCCAGCACTCAACCCACGAAATGCTCGAGGAAAACTTACGCAACATCTTTCAGCTACTATATTATTCTTGCGAGTGACGGATCTGCTCAACCGCCTCACGCAGTGTCGCTAAACGCGTACTTTTTTCTGACCAAATAGCTTCCCATTGGGACACACTATCGGCAAAAGCATCACGATCGGCTTCAGTGATGACAATATCTCGCTCTCGTAGCATGGCCTCTTGCTCAGCTTCTTGTAGACGAAATGTTTCAATGACTTGATCCAACTCTTCACGCATAAGAGATGAAATGAGCTCCTGATCTTGTTCAGACAAATTGCGCCAAACACGAGCTGAGACAACACCCACCATTGGAAACATCATATGATTAGAAATCATCATATGTTCTGCACGCTCATAAAAACGGAAGATCAATATGGAATCAAAATCCATATCGATTGCATCAATTTGACGATTGGCCAATGCATCATAAACAGCGGGCAGTGGCAAAGGAGTCGGCGCAGTGTTCAGTGCTGTGTAAAAATCACGAATAGGATCAAATGGCGTTATTCGAACTCTCATACCCGATAAGTCATCTGGTGAATTCAGCGCTGAACGAGCCATCATCTGGCGCATCCCTGCCATACCATAACCAACACCAATTAACCCAGCCTGCTGAGGCAATAAATCAAACATCTCTTCAGCCGCATCTGACTTTAATAACGCCGCCGCTTCATCAATATTATCAACCAGATAAGGCGCATACCATGCTCCAAACTCAGGCACTCGGTTAGAAATCTCAGCAACCGTCAAGAACGCCATATCTAATGCGCCTGTTTGCAACTGTTGCACCATTTGCGCTTCATTACCCAGTTGAGCTGCAGGAAAAACGGAGACTTGGTGACGACCATCTGATGCCGCATTGAGTGATTCTGCGAAGGACTGAGCCGCCTGCGTCCAATGGTGTGATGGCGGTGTAATGAGACCTAAGCGAAAGTCTTGCGACATTACAGGAAACGAAAGCAGGGTAATACAAGACGCTAAACTGGCCGTTGCCAGTAACCTACGTAGCGCAATCATCATCAACTCCTAAAGCATTATTAGCATAACAATATGGTATCTTTGAATTTAACCACACTTTGAAACAAATATGTTAGGAATGATAAAAGAAAACCCAGCCATAGCTGGGTCTTGGAGCCATAACGTTAATAAAAACGCTACATAATATATTTACTACTGTCTTAGTTCAGAATGGGATATCGTCATCAAAATCATCAAAACCAGCGGCCGGTTGCGGCTGTTGTTGAGCTGGCTGATTTTGAGGGCGTGATTGCGGAGTGGAAGGACGCGCTTGCTGTGCTGGCGGCTGACCATATCCCATAGGGTCTTGGTTACCCGCGTAACCGCCCTGACCACCCATATTATCGCCACCACGACTGTCTAGCATCTGCATTTCGCTAGCAACGATCTCCGTTGTATAGCGATCTTGACCGCTTTGATCCTGCCACTTTCGTGTTCTTAATGAGCCTTCCACATAAACCTTTGAACCTTTGCGAAGGTATTCTCCGGCAATTTCCGCTAAGCGATTAAAGAAAACAACACGGTGCCACTCAGTACGTTCCTGAGGCTGGCCGGTTTGCTTATCTTTCCATGTATCGCTGGTTGCCAGAGTGATATTTGTCACTGCATTTCCAGAAGGCATATATTTAACCTCAGGGTCTTGACCCAAATTGCCGACTAGAATCACTTTGTTAATGCCGCGTGCCATGATGTTCTCCAGATTTGCATAATTTTTTTCATTGGGTGCTCCCTGCGCCCAACTTTCCGTAGAAATAAAAGAATAACACAAGCTGAGGTTTAGGCTGAACAGCTAAACGCTTATAATACTCGTTTTTGCACTGGAGTCAGCGCGGTAATGGATAAAATATTGGTCAGGGGGGCACGAACCCACAACCTAAAAAATATCGACCTAGAGATTCCTCGAGATAAGTTAATTGTTATTACGGGCTTGTCTGGTTCTGGCAAGTCATCCTTGGCCTTCGACACCCTCTATGCTGAGGGCCAACGGCGTTATGTTGAATCTTTGTCGACCTATGCACGTCAATTTTTATCCATGATGGAAAAGCCGGATGTCGATCATATAGAAGGCTTATCACCGGCGATCTCCATCGAGCAGAAGTCTACCTCTCACAACCCT
>SLCQ01000118.1 GCA_007125745.1 Nitrincola sp. | reverse complement strand
TTTGAGGGTGTACAGATCTATCATTTCGACCTCTATCGACTGGGTGATCCTGAAGAGCTTGAGTTTTTGGGAATTCGTGATTATTTCGAAGAAAAAGCCTGTTGCTTGATAGAGTGGCCCGAAAAAGGGGCTGGTATGCTTCCTGTGGCGGACTTAGAACTCTTTTTAACCGAAAAAAAACCAGGAAGAGAGATAAAGTGGTCAAAAAACACTCAAAAAGGGTGTATGATTGCCGATAGAATAGTAAATAAATTGAATGGGTAAGCGCATATTGTGAAAGTAAATCCTCGCACAATATTGATTTTGTTGATGCTACTGGTGGTGAGTATAGTGCCGGGCTATACCCTGGCCAGTGTTGATGTGCAGAATGTTCGTGCATGGTTGGCACCTGATAATACGCGCTTGGTCTTTGATATCACTGGGCCAGTCGAGCATCGGCTGTTTATGTTGGATGATCCCAGTCGTGTTGTGATCGATGTCAGTGATGCGCGCTTACAAACTGAGTTTGATCATCTTTCGCTCTCGGAAAGTCCTGTTGCAAATATTCGACACAGTCACCGTGATGGAACGCTTCGGATTGTTTTAGATCTGCAGTCTGATGTCACGCCTAAAAGTTTTTCATTACCTCCTAACGAGCAGTTTGGTCATCGCCTGGTGATTGATCTTGAAACACCGACAAAGCAACAAGGATCGTCAGGTTCTGAGGTGGCTACCGCATCAAAACAGGCCACGCCACCCGCTAACGGTGATGGTAATTTGCGCGATATTATTATTGCGATAGATCCGGGCCATGGTGGTGAGGATCCCGGCGCTGTTGGCCCTAATGGCACACGTGAAAAAGATGTTGTTTTAGCGATCGCCCGTGAACTGAAAAAACTTATCGATGCAGAGCAGGGTTATCAAGCGGTCATGATTCGCAATGGTGACTATTTTGTCAGCTTGCGCAACCGAGTATTAAGGGCCCGTCAAGCCAATGCGGATCTATTTGTGTCAATCCATGCTGATGGATGGAAAACACCCTCGGCACGAGGAGCATCAGTATGGGTGCTCTCTGAACGAGGTGCCAGCAGTGAAATGGGGCGTTGGCTTGCCAGCCGAGAAAATAGCTCCGATCTGATTGGTGGTGTCGGTAATGTGAGTCTTGAAGATAAAGATGAAGTTTTAGCCAGTGTATTGCTAGATATGTCTATGACGGCCAGTCGCACTGGGAGCCGAGAGGTCGCCCATATTATTCATAGCAATATTAGCCAGTTTGCCCGTATGCATAAATCGTCGGTAGAAATGGCAAATTTTGCGGTATTAAGAGCACCCGATGTGCCTTCCATTTTGATCGAAACTGGCTTTATCACCAATCCTCAAGAAGAGGCACAGTTGCGAACTTCTGCTTATCAGCAACGTATGGCGCGTGCCATTATGCAGGGTATTCAGGATTATTTTTGGCAAAAACCACCAGACATGACCTGGGTTGCATGGCGAAAGTCCCAAGGTGGTTCGTTAGCTGATGCTAATCGAACACATCGTGTACAGCCTGGTGATACGCTTTCAGTGATTGCGGTACGTAATGGCGTTTCAGTCTCTGCACTTAGAGCGGCGAACCAGATTAATGGCGATCGTATTCGAGTGGGTCAGGTTTTAAGGATACCAGCGGGTTAATGCAAACAAAAAACGCCTTTTTAACAAACTCCATCCAGTTATTATCGCCACAGTTAGCCAACCAGATAGCGGCGGGAGAGGTCGTAGAGCGGCCTGCTTCTGTTGTCAAAGAGTTATTGGAAAACAGTCTAGATGCTGGCGCTACAACTATCTCTTTAGAAGTGGAACAAGGCGGTGTGCGCTTGATACGGCTAAGGGATAATGGTGCTGGCATTCATAAAGATGAACTTCCACTTGCACTGAGTCGTCATGCTACCTCCAAAATTACAGCATTAGAGGATCTAGAGGCTGTGATGAGTTTGGGCTTTCGTGGTGAGGCCCTAGCAAGTATTAGCTCGGTTTCCCGTTTGACCTTAACTTCCAGAAAGGCTGATCAACCCGAAGCTTGGTCAGTAGCAGTTGAGGGGCGAGAGATGGAGCCAAGGCTGACCCCTGCGGCTCATCCCCAAGGCACTTCGGTTGAAGTACGAGACCTTTTCTTTAACACGCCTGCACGAAGAAAATTTCTAAAAACTGAAAAAACAGAGTTTGGGCACCTTGAAGAAGTGGTGCGACGTCTCGCTTTGAGTCGCTTTGATGTCAGTTTTTCGTTAACGCACAATAGCAAAACACTCTATCAGTTAAAGCCAGCTAAGTCAGAAATTGAGCAAGAAAGACGGCTCTCACAACTGTTAGGCTCTGCCTTTATCGAGCATGCTTTAGTTGTGGATATGCAAGCTGAAGCATCAGGTCTGCGTTTGTATGGCTGGATTACACAGCCTACTCATTCCCGAAGTCAGGCTGATCAGCAATACTTTTTTGTTAATGGTCGTATCATCAAAGATAAGGTCGTCAGTCATGCTGTCCGGCAGGCATATCAAGATGTGTTGTATAACGGCCGACATCCCGCGTTTGTTCTCTACTTAGAGCTTGATCCAGCCTGGGTGGATGTTAACGTTCATCCAACCAAGCATGAGGTGCGTTTCCGTGAGAGTCGATTAGTGCATGATTTTATTTATCGTTCACTGCATCGCGCCATCGCGCAAATGACGCCTGAATCTTTACTTGATACGAGAGCGCCGGCGCCGGTTCAGGCACTCAATGCGTCTGGACAGCACTTTGAGCAAAATCGTTTTCATTTGCCTCCACAGACTAATGCCCCATCAGCCTCTGCTGTGACCGCCCAAATTCAGGGTTATGGTCAGCTATACCCTAAACAGCCTGCGTCATCATCCACAATCACTCCAGAGACACCTGGTATTGCTGAAGTCGCTGAAGATGGAACACCGCCCTTAGGGTTTGCTTTGGCCCAACTGCACGGTGTGTATATTTTGGCTCAAAGTGCGCAAGGGTTAATCCTAGTGGATATGCACGCAGCGCATGAGCGTATTGTTTATGAGCGCATGAAGCAGGCGCTGTCTGAAGATCGCTTACGCAGTCAACCTTTATTGGTGCCCGTCAGTCTGACAGTGAGTCAACGAGAGGCTGAAACAGCTGAGTCGCATCATGGTTTGTTTGAGCGCTTGGGTTTTAGCTTACAGCGCTTGAGTGATGAAACTCTGGTCATTCGTGAAGTGCCAGTCTATCTGTCTAAATCAGACGTCTCACAATTGGTGCGTGATGTGCTGGCAGATCTATATGAAATAGGGGGAAGTCAGCGTATCGAGAATCATATTAATGAGTTGCTTGGAACCATGGCATGTCATGGTGCTGTTCGAGCAAATCGACAGTTAACGATCACTGAAATGAATGTTCTGCTTCGTGATATGGAGCAGACCGAACGAAGTGGTCAGTGTAATCATGGTCGCCCCACATGGGTAAGCCTAACCCTGTCTGAATTGGATAAGTTGTTTCTTCGTGGTCAGTAATGTTAAACCTCTTGTTATCTGCCTGATGGGGCCAACGGCATCAGGTAAAACCGATTTAGCGATAGAGATTGCTAAGCGCCACTCCGTTGAGTTGATTAGTGTTGATTCTGCATTAATTTACAAGGGTATGGATATCGGCACGGCTAAACCTGATATTGAAACGCAATCATCCTATCCCCATCACCTGGTTGATATTAAAGACCCGTCAGAATCTTATTCGGCAGCCGAGTTTCGACAAGATGTGCTTGAGTTGATCCATCAATCGACGCAAAAGCAAAAGCTCCCACTTCTGGTGGGAGGAACGATGATGTATTTCAATGCTCTGTTAAAAGGTATGGCTGAATTACCCGCTTCTGATCCACAGCTTAGAGCTGAGTTGGATAAACGTATTGATGCAGAAGGGATTGAAAAGCTCCATGCTCAATTGCAGGTGCTAGATCCAGATGCTGCGGCGCGTCTACATCCTACGGACAGGCAACGTGTCCAGCGTGCATTAGAAGTGTTTTTGATGACAGGAAAGTCCTTAACCGCTCATTGGCAACAACAACAACCCGTAGAGTTACCCTTTACGCCATTGTGTCTTGGATTGTTGCCAGTTGATCGTTCGGTTTTGCATCAACGTATTGCGATACGGTTTGATAAAATGCTAGCAGATGGCTTTGAAAACGAAGTGTCTCATTTATATCAACGTGCTGACTTACATGACAATTTACCGTCGATACGCTGTGTGGGTTACCGTCAAATGTGGCAGTATTTTCGAGGTCAATTAAACTATGTACAGATGCGTGAAAAGTCGATTATTGCTACAAGGCAACTAGCAAAACGTCAATATACTTGGTTGCGTGGGTGGCCCAATCTGCATAAATTATCGACCGATAAGCAGAATTACCTTCAAGATTGCTTGAAGTTAATAGAGTGTCACGTTATATAATGTTAATCTTTTGTGCATTGCAGTTAACGAGCGGGTGATTTTCGTTAGTGCTAAGCATTAAGAATTATAATGAAACATAAACTTATGACTGAAAGTTTTCAGCCAAGGAGCTAAAAATGTCAAAAGGGCAATCGTTACAAGACCCTTACTTAAATGTGTTACGCAAGGAAAGGGTCCCTGTTTCAATTTTTCTAGTCAACGGTATTAAGTTGCAGGGACAAATTGAATCCTTCGATCAATTCGTTATATTGCTGAAAAACACAGTCAGTCAGATGGTATATAAACATGCTATCTCCACTGTTGTGCCCTCGCGTCCCGTTAAACTGCCTCAGCCAGATGACAAGCCGGAAGAGTGAGTAGTCTGATTGTTTTTTGAACGCCCGCAGTCCGGTGAGCGTGCCATACTGGTACACATCGATTTAGCCTCTGAAGCGGACGCAGAGGATCCAAGAGAATTAGAAGAGTTAGCGCTCTCGGCGGGCGCTGACCCTATTTTCTTTTTGCTTGGCAGTCGCTCTGATCCAAGTCCTCGCTTCTTTTTAGGCAAAGGTAAGGTCGAAGAGTTGTCTCAACTCGTGCAGGAACATCAAGCTGAGTTGGTCATTTTTAATCACGCGCTTAGCCCTGCTCAGGAAAGAAATATCGAGCGTGAGGTTAAGTGTCGTGTTTTAGATCGTACAGGCCTAATTTTAGATATCTTTGCACAGCGCGCACGAACACATGAAGGTAAATTGCAGGTTGAGCTGGCACAGCTGGAACATATGTCAACTCGTTTGGTTCGAGGGTGGACTCACCTTGAGCGTCAAAAGGGTGGTATAGGTCTTCGTGGTCCTGGTGAAACGCAGTTAGAAACTGATAGGCGTTTACTAAGAGCGCGTATTAAGGCGATCCTTAAACGGTTAGATAAAGTGCGTAAACAGCGTGATCAAGGCCGTCGAGCGAGAGTGCGTGCTGAAATACCGACGGTGTCTCTTGTTGGTTATACCAATGCTGGTAAATCAACCTTGTTCAATACGATTACCTCAGCTAATGTTTATGCGGCCGATCAGCTGTTTGCTACTTTGGATCCAACATTACGTAAAGTACAATTACCCGATGTTGGGCCGATTATTTTGGCTGATACAGTTGGTTTTATCCGGCATCTTCCTCACAAGTTAGTGGAGGCTTTTCGAGCGACGCTCCAGGAAACAGCTGAGGCAGATCTGCTTTTGCATGTCATCGATAGTCATGATGATGAGCGCCAAACTCATATTGAGCAGGTTAATGATGTGCTCAGTGAGATAGGGGCAGATGATCGTCCGGTGTTGTTGGTATACAATAAGATCGATCTGCTGGATGGCTTTGAGCCACGTATCGATCGTGATGAAGATGGGCACCCGGTTAGGGTGTGGCTATCTGCTCAACAAGATCAGGGAATTGACCTGTTAATTGATGCTGTAAATGAACGCTTATCAGGATCAATGTTCGAAGGTATGCTCGAATTAAGCCCTTCTGAGGGTCAATTCCGCTCTTTGCTCTATGCAAAAGAAGCTGTTTTGGATGAACGGATAGATGACAATGGACGTATTATTTTACAAGTTCGGCTACAGCAAAAAGATTTTAGACAGATGTTAAGTCGATTACAGATTCCAGCGGAACGATATCTGCCCGCTGTGGTCGATAACGATTAGCGGTTGCAACTTGGTGCTGCGGTTCTTAGAATTTTACCCTATAAATTTTGTTTTTAACGGAGAACACTATGGCCTGGAATGAGCCTGGCGGTAATGGTAAAAACCATGACCCCTGGAGTGGCGGCGGTGACAAAAATCCCGGCGGTGGAAATCGCAACAGCGGTGGCGGCGGAGGTGGTAATAATAACCAAGGTCCGCCTGACTTAGATGAAGCTCTGCAAAAGTTGCAGGACCGACTGAATGGCTTATTCGGCGGTAAAGGCGGCTCTGGTAGTGGAGGATCTGGTTCTTCACAGGGAAAACCTGGTGGAAGCTTTAAGTTGGTGGGAATCGTTGCAGTTCTTGCGCTGGTTGTTTGGGCAGGTATGGGCTTCTACACCGTTGATGAGCAAGAGCGTGGTGTGGTGTTACGTTTAGGTAAATTCCACAATATAGTGAATCCTGGTCTTCAATGGAATCCTCCGATAATTGATGAAGTTAGCCGAGTCAACGTGACACGTGTTCGCATTCATGATCACCGTGCATTGATGCTAACCGAGGATGAAAATATTGTTGATGTTGATATCAGTGTTCAGTATATCGCTGAAAACCCTGAATTTTTCACTCTTCGTGTGCGTAGCCCAGAAGAAAGTTTGGCTCAGGCCGCTGAATCTTCCCTACGTCAGGTAGTGGGTGGTTCGGATTTGAACTCCATCCTGACCGAAGGCCGGAGTATCATGGCAATTGAGGTTCAAGAACGCCTTCAGCGTCTGATGGATAACTATGAAACAGGTATTCGCATATCGGGTGTTAACGTTCGTAATGCACAAGCACCTTCTCAGGTTCAAGATGCGTTTGACGACGTCATCAAAGCGCGTGAGGATGAGCAACGCTCAATTAACGAAGCGCAGGCCTATGCTAACTCTGTTGTGCCTGAAGCGCGGGGTACCGCTCAGCGTATGCTGGAAGAAGCGAGTGCATATCGCGAAGAAGTGGTTGCGAGAGCCAACGGTGAAACACAACGTTTCTTGGCGCTTTTAAATGAGTATCGTGTTGCGCCTGATGTCATGCGTGAGCGTCTGTACATTGATACGATGCAAGAAGTGATGACCAATAACCCGAAAGTGTTGATGGATCTAGAAAATGGTGGCAACAACGTCATGTTCCTACCCTTGGATAAATTAATGGATCAACAACGCGGAAGCGGTACTTCTGCGCGTAGTTCAAGTAGCAGTGCTGATATAAATCTGCGTCAGCTAAATGAACAGATTACTGATCAGGCGCGTAACCGACAGGCCGGCAACCTGAGGGAGGGTCGATAAGATGAAATCCAATTCAGTTTTTGTGCTGGTTGTCGTACTGATTTCAGTATGGCTGGTGTCTGAGTCGGTTTATATCGTCAAAGAGACCGAGCGTGCTGTGAAGTTACGCTTTGGTGAAATCGTTCAGCCCGACATTCCACCGGGTCTGCACTTCAAAATACCTTTCGTGAATACGGTAAGAATCTTTGAAGCGCGTCTTGTGACTTTGGACTCACGTCCACAAGCTTTCTTGACGCTTGAAGCGAAGCGCTTGATTGTTGACTCGTTTATTAAATGGCGTGTGAAAAGTGTGGAGCGTTTCTACACGGCAACCTCGGGTGATGAGAACATTGCTAATAGTCTTTTATCGAGTCGTATTGAAACAAGTTTGCGTAACCAGTTTGGTGAAAGAACCTTAAACCAAGTGGTGTCTGGTGAGCGTGAAGAGTTAATGGATGAAGTCAACCTTGCCTTGAGTGTAGTCGCTGAAAATGACTTGGGTATTGAAATCATTGATATACGTATCAAGCGAATTGATTTGCCGAGTGAAGTATCAGCATCGGTCTATGATCGTATGCGTTCCGAGCGTCTTCGTTTAGCGCGTGAGCTACGTGCTCGCGGTCTTGAGCTGGCTGAAGGTATTCGTGCAGATGCCGATCGTCAGCGTACAGTCATTACTGCGAATGCATTCAGCGCAGCTGAAATTATTCGAGGCGAAGGTGATGCTGAAGCTGCTAATATTTACGCTAACGCGTTTGGTCAGGATCAAGAGTTCTATTCTTTTGTTCGTAGTTTAAACGCATATCGTGAATCCTTCAGCAGTGGTGGTGATATACTGGTCATGGAACCCAATAGCGAATTCTTCCGCTTCTTCCAAGACCCGACCATTCGCTAACCTAGGTTGGTTAAAAAGCGGGTGCCTTTGGTGCCCGTTTTTATGTTAGAATTAGTTAACCGGGTAAATGCCCGGTTTTTTTATGTTTCATAGGTTACTGCCTGAGTATCACACGAGGAATTATGCATGGCATTGGCAGATAGATGGTTACTGCCTGAAGGCATCAAAGAATTGTTGCCGCCTCAAGCGAGACAAGCAGAATTGATGCGAAGACGCTTGTTAGATCTTTTCAATACCTGGGGTTATGAGTTAGTCATGCCTCCTCTTGTGGAGCATTTGGAGTCATTGCTCACGGGTACGGGTCATGATTTGGATCTAAATACTTTTAAGGTAACTGACAGTCTTAGTGGTCATGCATTAGGTATTCGTGCAGACATTACACCTCAAGTAGCACGTATAGATGCTCATCGCCTTCGGACGGAGGGTGTCAGTCGTCTTTGCTACTGTGGTTCAATTGTGCACACGCATCCTTCACATATGCTAGCAAGTCGAAACCCTCTTCAAGCGGGTGCTGAACTCTATGGTCATGCCGGCATCGATAGTGATGTTGAAGTGATTGCGTTAATGCTGGAAACCTTGCATGCGGCTGGCTTAACACAAGCGCTAACACTAGATTTAGGTCACGTAGGGCCCTTTCGGGCGCTGGTTCGTGATGCGCAATTAAGCCCTGCACAAAAGCAACAGTTTATCGAGCTCTTACAGCGTAAGGCAATGCCAGAAATTGACCAGTTTGTTGACTCCTTGAATTTGGACTCCTCTTTAAAGGAGCAGTTTTTAGTGTTGCCCAAAATGCACGGCACTCTCGCGGTCTTAGAGCAGGCTAAAGCGCATTTGACACAGCCCGAGGTGCATGAAGCAGTGGAATATCTGAAGCAGCTGGCGAGTAGAATTCAGAGAGACTATCCTGAAGTGCGTTGCTACGTTGATTTAGCTGAATTGCGTGGATATCACTACCATACGGGTGTGGTATTTGCGGCTTATACCCCTAGTTTTGGTCAAGCGCTTGCTAAAGGTGGGCGTTATGATGAAATTGGTCAAGATTTTGGCCGTGCCAGACCTGCTACCGGATTTAGTACAGATTTAAGTACACTAATTGAGTTGTCGGGTAGAGTAGCTCAGTCTGAGAAAGCAGTATTGGCTCCTGCAAATAGTCAAGATGCTTCTTTACAGCGCACTGTGCGCGAGTTGAGAAGCCAGGGTGTTAGAGTTATTCATGCATTGGATGGCGTATTGATGCCGAATAACTGTGATCGTATTCTTGAAAAGCAGGGCGATGAGTGGCTTGTTAAGTCATTGTAATTTAATCACTAAAAGAGCACATGAGACAGCAATGGGTAAAAACGTCGTTGTTCTAGGCACCCAATGGGGTGACGAAGGAAAAGGTAAAATTGTTGATCTATTGACCGAAAAGATTGCAGCCGTAGTGCGCTTTCAAGGAGGTCATAATGCAGGTCACACATTGGTTATTGACGGTAAAAAGACCGTATTGCATCTGATTCCTTCGGGTATTCTAAGAGAAAATGTTCTCTGTCTGATTGGGAATGGTGTGGTGCTATCACCCGAAGCCCTATTAAAAGAAATTGCTGGTCTTGAAGCGACGGGAATTCCTGTTAGTCAACGACTACGATTAAGTCCAGCCTGTCCATTGATTCTGCCATCTCATGTGGCCTTAGATCAGGCGCGTGAAATAGCGCGTGGTGAATCAAAAATAGGGACAACAGGGCGTGGAATTGGGCCTGCTTATGAAGATAAAGTAGCCCGTCGTGGGCTACGTTTAGGTGACATTCGTGATCCTAAGTCCTTTGCTGAAAAGCTTAAAGAAGTGTTGCGTTACCATAATTTCATGCTAGAAAACTATTATGGTGCTGAGGCTGTTGTTTATGATGATGTTTTGGCTGAATGTATGTCAATGGCCGAAAAGCTTGTGCCAATGATTGCTGATGTCACTGCTATTTTGCATGACTTGCGTCGCCAGGGTGCAAGCATCATGTTTGAAGGTGCGCAAGGCTCACTCCTTGATATTGATCACGGTACCTATCCTTACGTTACTTCATCAAATACAACAGCGGGTGGAACATCTACCGGTAGTGGTTTCGGTCCCCTGTATTTGGATTATATCCTTGGTATCACCAAAGCTTACACAACACGTGTGGGTGGCGGTCCGTTTCCGACAGAATTATCTTGCGGAATTGGTGAGCGACTGGCAGAAAAGGGCCATGAATTTGGTTCGACAACAGGTCGTGCGCGTCGATGTGGTTGGTTTGATGCGGTTGCATTAAAGCACGCCATTGAGATTAACTCTGTTTCTGGTCTATGTTTAACCAAGCTTGATGTGTTGGATGGTCTCGAAGAGATAGGGATTTGTACTGGTTATCAGGATGCATCAGGTCAGCCTGTTAATTCACTCAGCGGCAGTGAAGACTATGAAGCAATTACCCCTATTTATGAAATGGTACCGGGTTGGACAGAGTCAACAGTTGGTGTGAAATCGGTAGATAATTTGCCAAAAAATGCGCAGGCTTATATTAAGCGGTTAGAGGAGTTGGTAGGTGCGCCAGTGGATATTATTTCGACAGGCCCCGATCGTAATGAAACTATTGTGTTACGAGACCCGTTTCATTAATGTCTAGATAGCAATGAAAAAAGGCCTGCATCGGTTGCCCGATCAGGTCTTTTTTATATCAAGATCACTGTTATTCTGCTGGCTGTAAGCCTTTCACAAGCAGTTTAAACATTTTCGGGTTTGCGGCTACTATGCCTCTGGTTTGGCGATGAGCGTTGCCGCCTTTAAAGTCACCTACAAGCCCGCCTGCTTCTTGAAGTAAGAGTATGCCAGCATCCAATTCTGCTTCAGTTAACTCTGTTTGAAAGAATCCATCTAAGCGACCAGCAGCGGTATAAGCCAAGTTTAACAAAGCTGAACCACCATCAAAAAAATGAGCACCCGCTGTACTGAAATTTAACAGTTGTTTTTGATGTTCTGCAAAAGCCGCTTCTCTTTGGTTACTAGGGGTGAATCCGCAACCGAGTAATGCTTGATGCAGTTGTTTGCTATTACTGACGCGCAGACGACGTCCATTGAGTTGGGCGCCATTACCTCGGCTGGCCGAAAACTCTTCACAGGTCACTGGGTTGATGACAACACAATGCTCTACCTTACCGTTCATATGTGCAGTTAGACTCAGCGCGTAAACGGGTAGTCCATTGGAAAAGTTGACCAGGCTATCAACAGGATTAATATGCCATTCACATGCCGTAGGGCCTTCTCCAAGTGCTTTATAAAAGCCACTGAAGGCACCTTTTAAAGTGTGATGTGGATAAGCTTTTTGAATGGATTGAGCGATGGTGCGTTCAACCTGTGAGCATGTTTCACTGATAAACTCAGCCGCATTAGACTGTTCAGTTTTAATTAAGTCGAGGCGTTCTGCCGCACGGGCAATTTGTTCACCGCCAAGGCGGGCAGCACGAAGTGCGATATTAACTATCGGTTGCATCAGGTTAAGCGTCCAAAATGTTCAAGAGCAAAAGAAGCATTATACGTGAGAGCGCTGCTCTTATCTATTGATGCAGGTGTTTTTCCTCAGCATCTGTTACTATATCGCCCTATTTTTTTCAGGGTCAGTTACTTGTCGTTTGATTGAGTGACTGGTGTTTTAGTATTAGTGCTTCAGGAATTTATCCTCTATGCTGGATCAGATACGTATTGTGATGATTCAAACAACGCACCCAGGTAATATTGGTGCCGTTGCCAGGGCTATGAAAAATATGGGGTTGGTGGATTTATGTTTAGTTGATCCTAAAAAATTTCCCGACCCAGAAGCAGATGCAAGAGCATCGGGTGCAACAGATATTCTGGCATCTGCACAGGTTGTTTCCACCTTGCAAGAAGCGATCAGTGACTGCCATTTTGTTGTGGGCACCAGTGCGCGTGGACGACACATTCCTTGGCCCATTACTTCCCCCCGTGAAATGGCAGGCGTTGCTATGCAACTGCAACCAGGAAAGAAAATGGCCATACTGTTTGGTCGTGAAGATCGGGGGCTGACGAATGAAGAGTTACATCAATGTCACCATCATGTCCACATCCCCACAAATCCTGATTTTAGTTCATTGAATGTCGCGGCTGCAGTTCAGGTGATTGCGTATGAACTTCGAGTGGCCAGTTTAGACAAGCATTCAGAACCTGCGTTGCAGTGGGGGACTGACTGGGATATCGATCTAGCGGATGTGCGTGAAATTGAACTGATGTTTGATCATTTAGAAAAAACCTTAGTTGATGTTGAGTTTTTAGATCCGAATAATCCACGTCAGTTAATGACCCGCATGAGAAGGCTTTTTTTACGTGCAATTCCGGATCGGGTTGAAGTAAATGTTATGCGCGGTATGTTAACCGCCATCAATAAAAAAGTGACCTTACTGAACAATGCCTCCATAGATAAGCCGGCCTCATCATCTGACAGTGAAGCTCAGTTAAAAAAGGAACCGCCATATGTTTGATCGAATCCGTGAAGATGTCCGTTCTGTATTTGATCGGGACCCTGCAGCCAGAAACTTTCTCGAAGTGATCACTAACTATCCTGGTTTGCACGCACTTTGGTGGCATCGCTTAGCTCATGCTCTCTGGAAACGAAACTTTAAGTGGTTTGCGCGCTTGATCTCTAATCTCGCTCGATGGATGACAGGGATAGAGATTCATCCTGGTGCTCAGATAGGGCGGCGTTTTTTTATCGATCATGGTATGGGGGTTGTCATAGGTGAAACAGCAGAAGTGGGTGACGATGTAACCATTTATCAAGGTGTAACCTTGGGGGGGACCACTTGGAATAAAGGAAAACGCCATCCTACCTTAGAAAATAACGTCATTGTGGGCGCGGGTGCTAAAATTCTGGGGCCTTTTACAGTGGGTGCAGGTGCTAAAGTAGGCTCTAATGCGGTGGTTACCAAAGAGGTGCCAGCGGGTGCAACGGTTGTGGGTATCCCGGGACGTATTGTTCGCAAAGCGGAAGAGGACCTGGAGCAGAGTGATCAACAACGTCAACAAATGGCTGATAAGGTCGGGTTTGATGCCTATGGGGTGAATAATGAAGTTTCCGATCCCGTCGCCCATGCTATTGGTTGTTTGTTGGACCATCTACAAGCGATGGATAAGCGCATGGATAAGATGGGTAGCGTACTGTGCGAGTTACGCCCTGAATATTGTGATGAGCAACTGCCTGAGTTAAAGAAAGAAGATTTTGAGGGTGCTGTAGAAGACGAGGCCCGGTAAGCGAAGCCCGTTAAATAATATTTCTGATAGGCCCATTTAACCTGTGATCTAAAAGCTGACTAAAATAGTAGGATAAATAGTTGACTAAAACTGTTGGTTTTAGCATAATCCCTACATAATGTAAGCGAAGAGAGGTCGATTATGCGGTTAACAACGAAAGGACGTTATGCAGTGACAGCGATGTTAGATTTGGCGCTGCATGAGGGTAAAGGGCCCATTAGTTTGGCAGATATCTCGGAAAGACAGGGTATTTCCCTCTCCTACCTTGAGCAGTTATTTGCCAAGCTTCGTAGAAATCAATTAGTCGCAAGCGTCAGAGGGCCGGGTGGTGGTTACCAGTTGAACCGTCCAAAAGCAGAGATAGATGTCGCGGAAGTGATTGATGCAGTAAATGAAAATGTGGATGCAACCGGCTGCAACAGACGTGGTGACTGTCAGTCAGGTGAAGTGTGCTTGACCCACCACCTATGGTGCGATTTAAGTGACCAAATACACACTTTTTTAAGTGGCATCACACTCGCAGACCTCGTTGAGCGTAAAGATGTAAAAGAAGTCTCCAGTCGACAAGATTCGAGACAGACAGAAAAAATGATTGCTTCGGATATTCGTGTAGCCAATGGGCTCTAAGTCAAAGAATGGCGGTGTGATGAAAAAACCTATTTATCTTGATTATGCGGCATCAACTCCCGTGGATCCGCAGGTCGCTCAAAAGATGATGGCTTGTTTGACGATGGAAGGTAATTTTGCCAACCCAGCGTCGCGCTCACACCTCTATGGCTGGAAAGCTGAGGAAGCAGTAGAGACTGCTCGTCAACAGGTGGCTGAGTTGGTGAATGCAGACCCTAGAGAGATAGTTTGGACTTCCGGAGCGACGGAATCTAACAATCTTGCCATCAAGGGTATTGCTCACCTGCATCGCCACAAAGGCAAGCACATCATCAGTTCAAGGATTGAACATAAAGCCGTTATTGATGCGTTGATTTTTTTAGAATCAGAAGGTTATGAAGTCACCTGGTTAACGCCTGACTCAGATGGCATTATTACCGCCGAACAAGTTGCACAGGCGGTGCGTGATGACACCTTGTTGGTGAGTATAATGCACGTCAATAATGAAATAGGAACCATCAACCCTATCGAGCAGATAGGTGAGATATGTCGTCAACATAACCTATATTTTCATGTTGATGCCGCGCAAAGTTTTGGCAAACTTCCGATTGATCTGCACCAACTACCTGTGGATCTCATGTCTTTTTCAGCGCATAAAATCTACGGTCCTAAGGGTGTTGGTGCTTTGTATGTTAGACAGCAACCTCGAGTTCGTCTTGAGGCCCAGATGCATGGTGGTGGTCATGAACGAGGTATGCGTTCAGGTACGCTTGCGACGCATCAGTTAGTCGGTATGGGAGAGGCGGCAGAGCTGGCGTCCAAACTCATGCAAGCTGATGCACGAAAGATTTCTGCGCTACGCCAAGCGTTTTTGGATGCTATTCAAGATTTACCTAATGTCCAGCTGAATGGATCGTTAACACAGCGTATTGAGGGTAACTTAAATTTGGCCGTATCAGGTGTTGAAGGTGAGTTTCTCTTAATGGCGTTAAAAGATATTGCCATATCTACTGGATCAGCCTGCACATCAGCCAGTGTTGAGCCGAGTTATGTTCTGAAAGCGATAGGCGTTCCTGATTCCTTAGCTCATGCATCTTTGCGTATTAGTTTCGGGCGCTTTACAACCTTAGAAGAGGTGGAATACGCCGCTTCCCATTTTCGTCAGGTGGTTTGTCAGTTAGTCGACACCACTGTCACCGCATAAAGTGAAATCAGAGGTAGACCTATGTCTGAACAGGTAGAAGAGTTAATTAAGAAAGAGTATGCGGCAGGTTTTCATACCGATATTGAATCAGAGACACTACCGCCAGGACTGAATGAAGACGTTATCCGGTTTATCTCTGCGAAAAAGAATGAGCCGGAGTGGATGCTTGAATGGCGACTTAAAGCCTATAAAGTATGGCAGTCGATGGAAGAACCCAGCTGGGCGCATGTTCATTATCCTGAGATCGACTTTCAAGCGGTTTCTTATTTCTCTGCACCTAAAAGTTTAGAGGATCGACCTAAAAGTCTTGATGAAGTCGACCCGGATTTAATTGAGACCTACAATAAGCTGGGCATCCCCTTGCATGAGCAGGAGATGCTGGCAGGAGTTGCCGTGGATGCGGTATTTGACTCTGTTTCTGTTGTCACCACCTTTCGTGAAAAATTAGAAGAAGCTGGCGTCATATTTTGCCCCATAAGTGAAGCGGTTCACCGTTTTCCTGAGCTGGTGAAAAAATACTTAGGCACAGTTGTACCTCAACGTGACAATTATTATGCGGCTCTTAACTCGGCTGTGTTTTCTGATGGCTCGTTTGTGTATATCCCTAAGGGTGTTCGTTGTCCTATGGAACTGTCCACTTACTTCCGCATCAATCAAATGAATACGGGTCAGTTTGAACGCACGCTGATCATTGCGGACGAAGGTTCTCATGTCAGTTATCTTGAAGGGTGTACAGCGCCGCAACGCGATGAAAATCAATTACATGCCGCTGTCGTAGAGTTGATTGCGCTCGATAATGCAGAAATTAAATACTCCACAGTACAAAACTGGTATCCCGGCGATGAAAACGGTAAAGGGGGTATCTATAACTTTGTGACCAAACGTGGCATTTGTCACCAGCGAGCCAAAATTTCTTGGACGCAGGTTGAAACAGGCTCTGCGGTGACTTGGAAATATCCCAGTTGCATCCTTAAAGGTGATCACAGTATTGGTGAATTTTATTCAGTTGCTCTCACCAATAATTATCAACAAGCGGATACGGGTACCAAGATGATCCACTTGGGTAAAAATACGAAGTCTACCATCATATCCAAAGGCATCTCTGCGGGTCGTAGTCAAAATGCTTATCGAGGCTTAGTGCGTATGGGCTCTTCTGCTTCTGGCGCACGTAACTTTACCCAATGTGATTCATTGCTGATCGGTGATCGCTGTGGAGCGCATACCTTTCCATATATTGAAAGCGCCCACCCTTCGGCCATTGTTGAACATGAGGCAACCACCTCGAAAGTAAGTGATGATCAAATGTTTTTATGTCAACAACGTGGCTTAGACCCTGAAAAAGCAGTGTCCATGATAGTGAATGGCTTTTGTCGTGAGGTGTTCAAGCAGTTACCCATGGAGTTTGCAGTTGAAGCGGGCAAACTTCTTGAAGTGAGCTTGGAAGGCTCAGTGGGTTAATTCATTAGATTGCGAATATTACCAATGTTGGAAGAGAATATGTTAACGATTAAAGATTTGTGCGCCTCAGTAGAAGATAAAGAGATCATTCGTCAGTTGTCGTTAGAGGTTAAACCCGGCGAAATACATGCCATTATGGGCCCGAATGGTGCGGGTAAAAGTACCTTAGGTAATGTGCTCTCCGGTCGTCCTGGTTACGAAGCGACTGCCGGCACGGTTACCTTCAAAGAGATGGATTTGCTCGATCTGGATCCTGAAATTCGTGCTCGTGAAGGGTTGTTTTTAGCTTTTCAGTACCCGGTCGAAATTCCGGGTGTGAGCAACATGGAACTGTTAAAAGCCGCAGTGGATGCGCGCCGAACTCATGCAGGTCAGGAAGAGATTTCAGCCATTGATTTTATGAAAATGGCAAGAGAGGCCTGTAAGTCTGTTGGGCTGGATCAAAGCTTCCTAAAGCGCGGTGTTAACGAGGGCTTTTCGGGTGGTGAAAAAAAGCGCAATGAGATTATGCAGATGATGCTGATGGAGCCGACCCTCTGTATTTTAGATGAAACCGACTCAGGTCTGGATATCGATGCACTGCAAGTCGTCGCGCGCGGCGTCAATGCTATGCGTTCTGAAGAGCGTAGCTTCATCGTGGTGACCCATTATCAACGCTTACTGGATTTTATTGTACCGGACTATGTGCACGTCTTGGCGAATGGTCGAATCGTCAAATCTGGCGACAAATCCCTTGCGTTAGAACTGGAAGCAAAAGGTTATAGTTGGCTTGAAGATGAGGTGGCGTAATGTCTGCAGTTTTTCAGCAATATGCGTCTGATTTAGCGCAACAGCAATTCGGCATCAGCTGGTTAGCAGACGCGCGAGACGGTGGCCTGAGTGCTTGGAAAGAGCATGCTTGGCCGACGCGTAAAACAGAAGCTTGGCGCTATACCTCTTTGTTGCCGGTTGAGAATGAACAGTGGCAATTGAGTGAGTCTTCAGCCGAAACTTTATCGCAAGAAGCGCTCAGCGAGCTGATCGATATGGATGCGTATCGCTTGGTATTTATCAATGGTCAGCTATGTGAGCCCTTATCTTCTGAGTTGCCAGCAGAAGTGGTTACCTTTGCAGATGCAAACAGTGAACAGCAGGCTGTTATTAAAGCCCACCTGAGCAAGGTGGCGAATCAACAGAAGCATCTTTTTGCCGCTTTAAACTCCGGTTTATTGCACCAAGGAGTGTTGCTTCATGTTGGCAAAAATCAACGCCTGGATAAGCCTGTATACCTGGTCTATGTGAATGACAAAGCGGATGCACAGTTAGCCAATACACGGGTATTGATTACCTTGGAAACTGGTGCTGAAGCCCAGGTGATTGAACATTATTTCACCTCGACAGACCAAGATCGTGGCTGGGTCAACGCGCTAACAGAATGCTCAATTGCTGAGAATGCGTCATTACATCACTATCGCGTTAACCTGGAGTCAGAGCAGTCACTTCATACCGGTGGAATACATGCAACCTTAGCCGCTAATGCGAGACTGAATGGCTTTACCTTGGCAAATGGTAGCCGGCTCAAGCGCATTGACTACCATATTGAACACTTGGGTAGTGGTTCAGACCTGCAGTTGAACGGTATCTATTTACCTCGCCATCAACAAAAGGTCGATTATCATACCTGTGTGGAACATGCAGTTCCTCATTGCACTACCTCTGAAGTCTTTCGAGGTGTCATCGCCGACTCTGCTCGCGCTGTGTTTAATGGGCGTATCCATATACATCAAGATGCTCAAAAAACCTTGGCTGAGATGAGTAATCGTAATTTGTTGACGTCTGATCAAGCACAAATTAACACCAAACCTGAGCTGGAAATTTATGCTGATGATGTTCGCTGTGCGCATGGAGCGACCGTGAGTCAGCTTAATGATGAGGCCTTATTTTACATGACCAGTCGTGGTATCTCAGAAGCTGAAGCTCGAGTCATGCTAAGTTTTGGCTTTGTGATTGAATTGGTCGAAGGGGTGGCAATTGAAGCACTTCAGCATTGGCTAAGACCTCGCATAGCTCATATGTTTGGTCAGAGCGATCAACTGACACGACATATTATTCATGAATAAGGCAGTGACGGTGACAGAGCATACTCAACCTTTTGATGTGATGGCGGTTCGTCAGGATTTTCCTATTCTGCATCAGCAGGTGAATGGTCATCCTTTGGTGTATTTAGATAATGGCGCCACCACTCAGAAGCCTCAAACCGTTATCGATGCACTGGTGCAGTTTTACAGCCAAGATAACAGTAATGTGCATCGTGGTGCCCATACGCTCAGTGATCGAGCGACGGAAAAGTTTGAAAAGGCGCGTGAAACCGTGTCTGCATTTATTAATGCACCCGCATCGCGTGAAGTGATTTGGACACGTGGCACAACCGAAGGCATCAACTTGGTGGCTTACAGCTGGGGGCGTCAGAATCTTCAGCCTGGAGATCGCATTTTGGTATCGATGATGGAACATCACTCCAACATTGTTCCTTGGCAACTGGTGGCTTCTGAAATGGGCGCTCAGGTAGAGCCAATTCCCGTGACAGCGATGGGCGAGATCGATTTAGAAGCCTATCAGGCTATGCTGGATGATCGTGTAAAAATGGTCTCGTTTGGACAGGTATCCAATGCCTTGGGTAGCATTAATCCTGTTAGGCAGATGGCCGATCTAGCCCATGTAGTGGGTGCGCGTGTGTTGGTTGATGGTGCTCAGGGTGTAGGCCACTGGATGGCCGATGTACAAGCCCTGGGTTGTGATTTTTATGTCTTTTCTGGACATAAACTCTTTGCACCGACAGGCATTGGTGCGTTGTGGGGACGTGCAGAACTACTGGAAGCTATGCCTCCTTGGCATGGTGGCGGTGAAATGATTGATAGTGTGAGCTTTGCAGGCACGACATTTAACCGCATTCCCTTTAAATTTGAAGCCGGTACCCCAAATATTGCCGATGCAATAGGCCTTGCCGCCGCCATAGATTATTTAAACAGTTTGGATAAGGCTGGAGCTATCGCTCATGAAGAAGCGCTGATGCAGGTTGTTCAGCAACGGGCTGATACCTTTGACGGTTTACGTTTAATCGGTCGTGCAACCAATCGTGTCTGTGTCATGAGCTTTATTCTTGAAGGTATTCACTCAGCGGATATTGGTATGTTATTGGATCAGCAGGGTATCGCTGTAAGAACCGGAAATCATTGTGCCCAACCCGTTATGGAACATCTGGGCATTGATGGCACTGTGAGAGCAAGTTTCAGTTTTTATAATACATTTGAAGAAGTTGATCGTTTATTTGCTGGGCTTGAGAAGGCTAAAACCTTCTTGCTCTAGTTTATTGAGGTAATCGCATGTCAGTAGAAGCGTTTAATCCAGCGACACAAACCGTGACTGTGCTCCCAAGTGCACTTGATCACTTTCGCAAACAGCTTGAAGGTGAGCCTAACGCCAGTGCCATTCGTTTGAGTGTCAAACCCAGTGGTTGCTCGGGATACATGTATATTCTGGATTTAGTAGATACAGGCCAAAACGACGATCTGCAGATGCAGGTCGATGATGTGATGTTGCTGATCGACAAAGCGAGTCTGCCGATTCTGTCTGGTACAGAGATTGACTATGTTAAAGAAGGCATCAATCGCCAAGTGAAATTTATTAACCCTAACGCCACCAGCGAATGCGGCTGTGGTGAGAGCTTTACGGTGAATGACTAATGGAAAGACGCATGGTTGTCACTCAAACTGAGTGCCCAGCACGCATTGTGCCAGCAGGAACGCCTGTCACCATTCCTAAGGATACCTTTGTCACCATCACGCAATCATTAGGTGGCAACTATACGCTCACCTGGAATGGTCAGATGGTGCGTGTTGATGGGACAGATGCGGGTGCGTTAGGTTTGGAACCTGAAAAGCTCACTTTTCCAGCACCTACCTCAGAAGAGATACTTGAAGATCAGGTGTGGGATGCATTAAAAACCATCTATGATCCCGAAATTCCGGTTGATCTGGTTAATCTTGGCTTAATCTATTCCGTTCGAATTGATCAGCAAGCTAAACGAGTTGAGATCGATATGACGCTGACAGCGCCTGGTTGCGGCATGGGGCCTGTATTGGTGGGTGATGTAGAGTATCGTGTCGCAAAGGTACCCAATGTCAAAACAGTCGATGTCGATCTTATCTTTGATCCGCCTTGGCAACGCGATATGATGAGTGAAGAAGCACAGTTAGCTACAGGTATGTTTTATTAATCAGCGTAACAGGCTTTAAGCCTTTATTACTGACGGGATGCAACACACATTTATGAAAACCTTTGGTACCGATATCACCGCGGATGAGATTATTGACAGTCTGGCGTTTTTCGATAGTTGGGAAGATCGCTATCGCTATATCATTGATTTAGGTAAAGAGTTACCGTCGATGGATCCAGCGCTTCAAACCGAGGAAAATCAAGTCAAAGGCTGTCAAAGCTTAGTCTGGCTATCTGAACACCTGGATGATGACAGGCTCTTTTTTGAAGCGGATAGTAACTCACACATCGTTCGAGGTTTACTGGCCGTGGTGTTGGCGGCTTATAATGGCAAGTCACCAGCTGATGTTCAAGCGTTTGATATTGAAGACTACTTTGAGCAACTCAACCTCATTAAACATTTAAGCCCAAGTCGCGGTAATGGCTTGAAAGCGATGGTCGCGCGCATCAGGGAAACAGCAACTCGGATGAGTAGTATTAATTAACTTGAGGACTGTTTTTCAAGTTATATGCAAAGGCGATGACTTCAGCGATCGCCTTGTAAAGGGTTTCGGGAATCTCATCACCTAGCTCCAAGCGAATCAGTACTTCCAGTAACTCTGGATTCTCATGAATGTGTATGTCGTGCTCTTCTGCTAGGGCGATAATCTGCTCTGCAATTAACCCTTTCCCTTTTGCAATCACCTTGGGTGCAGTACCTTTCTCTTGATCATATTTTAAGGCGACCGCTTGTTTTGAATCGATGGGCTCATTCATAACAGACCTCTAGGTGTGGATATCGACTAAACGTTTACTTAAGGGGGTGACTTGGGGGTTTTCCAGTTTTCCTAAGCGTGCATTTAAGGGTGCAACAGCAAACCCTTTGGTTTTTAGCTCTTCTTCAAAGCTACTCAATCTTTCTCGTAATCGTTGCAAAGTTTCGGGCTTTTCAACCCAAAAATGAGCCTGTAACTCAAAGCTATCCTGTAGGCTGAGTTCGGCATCCATCGCACCTTCCTCCTCTAGTTCAAAATGCAGTCGAACTGTCCAGAGTGTGACAAAATCACCTTCTTCATTACGCCGCCTATGCTCGGTAATGCGCAACTCGGCATTTTCAAACCCTTGTTGTTGCTGTATGGGTAAGTCCAGACGATAGTGACGCTCTTGCCCGCCATCGGGTAGATCACGCCAGCGTTGCAGGCTACTAATTTGCTGCGCAGTACTGCGTGCAAGTAACGCATTGACCAGTTGGTTGAGTTGCTCTCTGGCCTGAGGCGGTAACTGGTCTGCAACGCGAAGCAGTTGTCCCAGTTGTTGCTTTAAATCGGTAGGTGGGGGCTGTTGTTGTCCTGTGCGGCTTAAGCTGGCTTCACTGAGAAGCCCTCCCTGTTGTAGATTTCGTGCAATAGCCTTCTCAGCATCCGCGGCACCGGGCTTGACGCTAAACAGGCTCAGCATTGACTGAATTAACTGGTTTAATGCGCTGTTTTGCCGAGCGCCCTGGCGTTCACTCAATTGCATCAGCTGATTCAATCCATCAGCCAGCGGAAGTTGCATCGGTAACACCTCTCTTAACGCCTGCTGCATCACTGATTGCACCGCGGGCTGTTGCGCCAAGGGAGTCGTAGGTTGGGGGAACTGAATTCTGATTAACCCCTGCTCATTGCGAGTAACGTCAACTTGCTGACCCGCTTGAACAGGGCGAGGGCTGACGAGATCAATCACTTGCCCAGCAACAAGAACCCTGACGGGAAAGCCTTGAGG
>SLCQ01000089.1 GCA_007125745.1 Nitrincola sp. | reverse complement strand
GGGATTGAAACCATTAGAGTAAACTCAACCTTGCCTCAAATGGATAATAGCGAAACAGTTCGCATCGAAAAAAACATATCACGCTGGTCTAACTTAGGTGCTGAGTTTCAGTTAAAAATGCAACCAACAAACCAACTGTGGTTTTTATTTAATTACGCCTATATCAATAGCACCAAAGATGGCTTTAATAATGGAAATCGCTGGATAGAGCGGAGCCAACTTGCACCAAGACACAGCGCATCAGCACTCGTAAACTGGCAAGTCGTCCCCGATTTACATCTAAGCGCAACACATTACTATCAGGATGTAATGCATTGGTTTAAAGGTGATACACGAAAAGCCTACAACCGTACAGACTTACGTATCGCAAAACAGTGGTATACGGATAATAATATCACTGCGGAAACGTCATTTACCGTTCAAAATGCCCTGGGTAAGACCTATCAGGAATTTTATGACTACCATGACTTTGAACGTCGTTTTTTTCTAACTTTTCGTTTAAAATATGAATAAATTGATTGACCAAAGGTTTAAGGACTAAAAATAAGCTGGATGGAACCCAATGATTAATAAATGTGCTCGCTTTACAATAAAACAGCTGTTTCAATTTAAAAAACTGCTCAAACCCTTATGTATTTTATCTGTTTCATGGGGTGCATCAGCTGAGTCTAATATCTTAAAAGAATCAGACTTTTTAAGCGAACTACCCACATTAACATCTGCTTCACGTTTAAAACAAAATCCACACACATCCCCCGCATCAGTAACGGTCATCGATCAAACACTGATAAAAGCTTCCGGCGCACAAACACTTCCCGAGGTGCTTGCACTCGCACCAGGGTTTCAAATCCTTCACTTAAATAGAAATAGGCAAACTGTCAGCTACCATAGTGTGAGCAACCAATTTCCCAATCAATTGGAGATTATGATCAACGGGCGCTCGGTCTACCTCCCATTACTCTCGACAGTGCTTTGGAATACCTTGGGAATTCATGTTGATGACATAGAACGCGTTGAAATAGTTCGTGGATCTAATTCAGCAACGCAAGGATCTAACGCTTTTTTAGGCGCAGTCAACTTTATCACTAAGTCACCATTAACAGATGCACAATGGAAAGGGATAGCGTCACTCGGTTCACGTAACACTTCAGAAGGTCATTTAACGCACGCGGGAAGCTTGGACGGCGGTTTCTATCGTATCAGCGGATCGACAGCAAGAAATGATGGATCAAAGAAATTTAACGATAGCCATGAACGCCAGTATTTAAACCTACACGGTCTGTTGACCCCAACAACATGGGATACACTAAACCTAGCAATAGGGTTTGATAAAGGTTATTCACACATTGGTTACCTTTATCAGTATGGTAACTTCCCTCCCTCAAATTATTACTTAGCAAAACAAAAATACTCGAGCAACTTTCAAAAAATAAGCTGGTCACATGAACTAAGCGGAAGTCAAGAACTCCATATTCAAGCCTATCGAAATTCGCTAAGACTAAACGAAAACAAACCAAGTACAAATGACTTAGCTACATATTATTTAGGTACGGAGAATACCGACCTTGCACAATCACTGTTAAGCCTAAACCCAGAATTTCGGGGTTATCGAGAACACGGTAGCACCGACCTATGGGACCTGGAAGTAGCTCTGGAAAACCAAACAGGTATACATAGTAGTTTTTCAGGAATCGGGTTCAGAAAAGATAATGCATCCAGTCCGGTCCTATTTCAATCGGGTCAAGTGTCAAGTAAGAGAATTCGACTCTTCAACAGTAGTGAAATTAAATTAAACCCACACTGGATCGTCAATCTGGGCTTGATGCATGAGCGTCAAAATAGTGATCTAAATGCAACGTCTGCAAGATTAGCGTTGAATTATCAGATAACTGAAGAGACAAGTCTTCGCTTAGGTTACAGCCGAAGTCAGCGCCTTCCCTCTTTGCTGGAGCGCCATGTTAATTATGAAGTGATCGGAAGAGGTAAAATTGAACAAGCTAATTTAGCCTTAAAGGCTGAAACAATCAAAAATGTAGAGCTTGGGATCCATCATCAGTTTAGACAAAGCAATGGCTCAATAGATCTACGCGTTTTTAAAGAAAGCGTTAACAATGCCATTATGAATTATAGAGTTGCTACACCACTGAATGAGGAGTTTGGGCAACGTAGAAACATAGGATACTGGCGAAATTTAGGTATAGAGTCACAATTTAAAATAATTCCATCCGACCAACTCTGGCTTGCACTAAACTACAGTCTAGTGAACAACAAAGTAGGGTCATGGAAAACGGGTGATGACAATCAAAGGTTTGATGGAGGACAGCTAGCCCCTAGACATACTCTCTCGGTCATCTCCAACTATGCCGCTACACCCGATATCACCATCAGCGGTGCTTATTATTTTATGGATAATGCACGCTGGATACGAGGAAACCGATTTCAAAGTCAGTCCGCCAGTCAGCGTCTTGACATAAGAGTTGCTAGAGAATGGCGAGCCAAAGACAGTACAATTGAACTATCGGCTTTGCTTCAAAATGCACTACCCGGAAGCCACTCTACTTTCTATCAAGACAATAAATTTGATAGAAGAGCCCTTTTACAGCTCGCTATAGCAATCGACTAGGGACGGAGATATGGGCACTAAGACTGGAAAGTACTTAAAACGTAAATACCTTACGCTTTTAATACTTATGTTGATAAGTATACCCGTATCAGCCAAAGAGATGCTCATATTACTGAGTGAGAATCATGCCGTACACAATACTGTTGCGCAGTATATCGAAAAAAATACACTCTTAAGAGCACGCATTGAAACATATGAAAACTATCCATACATCAGTACAAACTTTATGGATACAGTGCAGATCGTGGTTACTGTCGGAGCTAGGGCATGTGAAACAGCTGTAATACATCATAAAGTAAATGTACATGTAATTTGTACGTTAATTCCACTTCAAGCATATAAAACACTTATAAATACGCACCAACATACTATTAATGCACCTCAATACTCTGCAATATATTTAGATCAGCCTATAAAAAGAAAAGTGGCACTTTCAAGAATAATAGCCCCGAATGCAACTTCAATAAGTACACTATTTGGTCAATCATCAGTAATACACCGAGAGGATTTTGAACGACATGGTGAAGCATTTGGGTTCAATACACATCACTCCTTTTTACATGAATCACAAAATCCAGTTCAAGTACTGACACCCTTAATACAAAGGTCAGATATATTTATTGCTATTCCAGACAATGCACACTTTAATAGAAGTGTCGCACGCTGGGCACTCTACATAACACTAAGGAATAAAATTCCACTAATCGGTTTTTCTGAAAATTATTCAGAAGCGGGTGCTGTTATCTCTTTATACAGCACTCCAGAGCAACTGGCATCTGAAACACTTAATAAAATACGAACTTTTACTCAAGAAGGCTATCTAGAGAAGCCATCTTACTCAAACCAGTTTACCATCAAAATAAATAGAGCTACTGCAAGAACATTGAGGCTTGACCTACCTACTACTGAAGAGTTATTTCTGCTATTACAGGAGGTTGGCCAATGAAGCGTTTCTTTAAGAATGATATAAGAGAGCGAGTAAATATTCTATCTATTATTCCTATGCTGGTCATCACCATCATTCTCGGTACATTTTTCATCTATTCACAAATTCAAAACACAAAGATGGGAATGATTGAGAAAGGAACTGAGTTTAGTAAACTTTTATCTATTGCAGCTGAGTTTGGTGTATTAAGTAATAACCCTGCAGAACTTAATCACTTAAGTCAACAGTTAACTCAAAACCCACTTATCAAAGATGTAATATTTACAGACGATAGTTTATCGATCATCCACAGAAAAAAAGACTTTGATATAACAATTTCAATTCCGCCAGACCCTATACTCTATGATCATGAAATTTGGTTTTTTTCACACCCGATTACACCTATGCCAATCCGCATAGATGAAAATAATATACAAACAGATAACACATACAATGAAGAAGCTATCGGCTGGGTAATTATTGCATTTTCAGACGAGCCCATTCAATTACAGCAATATCAAATCATCAGAAACGGTGTTTTGATTATACTCGCTGGTTTTTTAGTAACATTTCTAATATCTAACTATTTTGGAAGAAAGATAAGTCATCCTATCAAGCAGTTATCTATCATAATAAACCAATTAAGACGTGGCAATCTTAAGGCTCGTGCATCAAGTTCAGATACTAATGAATTTAATCAACTTGCTGAGGGTATCAATGAATTAGCCATGTCCCTGGAAGAGTCAAATAACCAAATGGAGTCTAGAATATATCAAGCCACTCAGGCTCTATCAGTCAGCTTACAAGAATTAGAAATAAAAAATAATCAGCTAATGAAAGCCCATCAAAAAGCAGACGCGGCGAATCGTGCAAAAGATGCATTCTTGGCAAGAATGAGCCACGAACTCAGAACACAGCTCACTTCAGTGATTGGCTTCACAAGAATGATACAGGAAGGAAGCTCTGAAGAAGAACGCGTTCACTTCCTGCAAATTATCGATCATACATCGCAAATGTTATTGACCCTAATAGACGATCTGTTAGATTTTACTCGTCTTGAGGCAGAAGCAATAGAATTAGAAACACTCAGTTTTCAGCCAGAGAAACTTTTTCATCAAGCCCTTGAAATGCAAGCACCCATTGCACATAACAAAGGTATAGAGTTAGTACTTGAAGGTGCACACGAAATACCTTCACTACTTCAAGGCGATCCTACACGCATTCGCCAGATTGTGACAAATCTAATTAGTAACGCAATTAAATTTACAGATAGAGGATATATAAAGCTATGTACAGGATATTCAAGAATAGACTCATCATTGCAAATTGAGGTGCAAGATACGGGCATTGGGATTACACCACAATATAAAGAAAAAATGTTTGATTCTTTTACTCAAGCAGATAATAGTATAAGCAGAAAATATGGTGGTTCTGGTCTTGGGCTCGCTATTGTATATAGGCTAGTTAAACTAATGAATGGTGAGATTGAAGTAGATAGCACTCTTGAAAAAGGCACTACTTTTAGCATAACACTACCTATTAACCAAGATAGATTAATATTAGACTCTAAGCAAATATCAGAAATAACCACAGTTAATGAAGCTTTTGATCTGAATATTCTATTAATCGAAAGCAATAGCGCTTCTCGTAAAAGCATTTATGAAATATTATCTTTTTTCAGCATTCAATGCTCAACACATGAACGTATCGAAGATGCTTTAAAGAAGAAAGAAAAATATACACACATTTTAATTAGCCACTCACCAACTGAAAATACTGAATTGCTATTTAGAAAATCAAAATCAATCAACCAGCATTTTCCCAACACTAAATTATGTATTTTATTACCAGCCAACATTAAAAGAGACTCTATAAGAAACATTGATGCAAAAATTATAACAAAGCCAATTTCACCTAACCAACTAATCAATCAATTAATCAAACAAGAGGAAAACAATGCACTTGAACAAAATAATAAAAACAAGCTAGAGGCTTTGGAAATTATCATAACAGAAGACAATGACTATAACCGTCTATTAGTAAAAAGAATACTGCATCAATCGGGAATAAAAACACGTGAAGCTGTCACAGGAAAAGAAGCTATTACGGAAGTCAATAGATCTATGCCTGACATTATACTCATGGACATCAATATGCCTGATATTGATGGTATAGAAGCGTCGAAAGTTATTTTAGAAAACAACCCGAATGCAAACATCATAGCATTAACTGCAAATATTGCTCCCAGAGAGCAACAAATGCTCAATAAAATTGGGATTGATAGAATATTATTAAAACCACTTAATATCGAAAAGCTTTACGCCTTATTAAGCACACTTAATATAAAACAGTCTTCTTCTGCTGGATCTAATCAGAATTTAATTGAATTTAAGAATGAATTAAAAAAGCAACTCGAAGAGATTCAATCAAGGATTTATGCAAAAGATTATGAAAGCATTGCCCGAAATGCACATCAGCTTTATGGGTTTGCCGGAATATTTGATTATCCTGAAATCGAGATTGTTGCAGAGCGATTGAAGAAAGCAGTATTGGGTAGAGAAATTCGGAATATATGGAGTGCTTATAATCAGTTATCTAGAGTTATCGATAATATTAAAGAGTTTTAACTATCAGAACTCTTTAGTGATAGGAGATTCTTTAATTAACTTCTCGAGTTGATCGATCACAGCCTTGAGTCTATGCCTTGACTGCTTATCATATATGTAACCATTTATCCCCTCTCTTGCAGGATCAAATCCGTCTGTACCCTCATGCATGGAAACAAGCCATCGTCTAATATTTTCGAGCTCAGGATCATGGTTAATTGGATAGCCAATCAACATATCCCATGCCTGTTGGGTGGTACTTTGATCTTCAATACCTTTGATAAGCTTGAGTACATATTCACGGGTTGGTCGGTAACTTGGACTTTTTCCAAAAGCCATTGCACAACCTACTAACAACAGGAAAAAAGCGCTTACAACAAAAATTATGATAAATTCCATTAGTTACCTCTTTCTTCAAAAGGGTAGGCTTTCAGAAAACGCGCGGCTTCTTTAATTTCAGCATCATGGTTCTTTTCTAAAGTAGCGATCTCTTTTTCAAACCTAACTCTATCTTTTAGAGAAAGTTTTTTCCATTCATCAAGTATTGGAATGTGTGTTGTTTTTTCATAAACACGCTCAAGCACTATCAACTCAGGTGAACCCTTTAGCGTGGAGGAATAGTTATCAAGAAGCACTTTCAGTCTAATGCAACCTTCAGTAAGTGGGCACTGATTATCAAGCATGCTACTAGAAATGACTCGAATACTCTCAATTAAATACTGCTTATGTTTTTCATTGGCAGCTTGCTGTTTTCTAGCACTTTCTTCCCGCTGTTTCTTTTTTGTAAGCAGATCTTTAATCTGCAGACTGATGTAAAAAAATAACCCAGCTGAGACTATCAAGAAGATTGTAATAAGAATATAGATCATACTTTCTGACATAACTTCCTCTACTCAAGAGACCACTATTTATTTTAACTCTATAAGTTACAGTTAAACACCATCGACAGTTAGCAAAAGACTCAATATGAAATCATTAATATAATTATTTTGGTTCTACGACTGCGGGTTTGTTATGGTTCTTCTACGAACTTCCTGTGCATCGCCGCTCCTGCGCATCCATGCGCTCGCGGCATATAGCGCCAAGGATGGCGCGTATGCAGAAAACGCAGGAGCGGTTTTCTGCCCGTACATCCTGACCATACACCCTTCCCGTGCATCCATGCACTCCAGGGTGTACAGCACATCCTGTGCATAAAAAAAGGGGTTACCCGTTTGGATAACCCCTTCTTCGTATTAAGTGCCTGGCGATGACCTACTCTCACATGGGGAGACCCCACACTACCATCGGCGATGACGC
>SLCQ01000238.1 GCA_007125745.1 Nitrincola sp. | reverse complement strand
GGTATCATTTAGCGTAAACACTTCGCTAGTGATTCAAAAAGCACAGAGTTTATTTGGCTTGAAGTTGTTTCCATAGATCATCTACGATCGGTTTATTCACCAGTGTGCAGCGATACAGTCGAATTTCCAGTGGCGTCTGCCATTCTTCACCTTCACAGATCACTAACCTTCCTTCGGTCAATTCCCTTTCAATGCATAGCTTGGGCATCCAGGCGATGCCATGTCCCTGTAATGCCATGCCTTTCAACCCTTCCGCCATAGCGGTTTCGTAAACGGTTTTAAGGCGTAAACGAATAGGGTGGTGCTTCAGCAATAAGCGAACCGTTCTTCCTAAAAAAGCACCTGAGGTATAGGACAGCAATGGAATTGGCTCATCGGATAATGATTGTAAACTGTACAACGGTTTGCCTTCTTCATCAGGTTTGCAAACAGGTACCATCGACGTGTCAAGTAAGTGAATCGACGGAAACAGGGATGGGTCTAGCTGCAGGGTGGCGTAGGAGTCATAGTAAACCTGCATCATGTCACACTGACCATCTCTTAGGGCATGAACCGCATCTTCCACATTCATCGCGACCAAGCGAATTGATAAATCATTCGTAAGTTTACCCAGTGAGTTAAGCCAATCTGGGAAATAGGTAAATGCCAATGAATGAGCAGCGGCCACCTCAAGAATGGTATGTTGTTGTGGCGAGAGTCCACGCAAGCGGGCCATTGTTTCATGTAGCTGACTAACGATACTGCGAGCTGTAATCAAAAATAGCTGGCCTTCAGCCGTTAAGTTAATGGGTGTTCTGGAACGGTCAATCAGTTGAACGCCAACCATGTCCTCTAATGATTTAATCCGTCGACTAAAGGCTGGCTGAGTGACATGACGACGTTCAGCCGCTTTAGAAAAGCTTTGTGTTGAAGCCAAGGTGAGAAAGTCTTCTAACCAACGCGTTTCAAAATCCATGAAATAGTCCTTACATTATGCAATCTATGCATAATGTATCTGATAATAGCATTGGATAACAGGGTGTTTATTCGTTCAAAATAGCCTCTCAGTCCAGTGTTTACCATCACCTTCTTACTTGAGAGCTATCATGATCATTGAGATCCCGCGTCAAGACGACATAGTGCAACAACCACATCGTATTGAAAAAGATTTACTCGGTACATTAGCAGTGCCAGAGAGCGCTTATTATGGTGTTCAAACGCAACGTGCATTGGAAAACTTTGCTTTAACTGGTGTACCTTTAGCTCACTTTCCTAAACTCATTGTCGGTCTGGCCATGGTTAAAAAGGCAGCGGCATCGGCCAACTTTGATACGGGACATCTTGCTGAAAAACATTTGCTCGCTATCAATTATGCGTGTGATCAATTAATTGCTGGTCACTATCACGATCAATTTGTGGTCGATATGATTCAAGGTGGCGCTGGTACTTCCACCAATATGAATGCCAATGAGGTGATAGCAAATATTGGTTTGGAATATCTTGGTTATGCAAAGGGTGCATATGAATATTTGCATCCTAACAATCATGTCAACATGTCACAGTCCACCAATGATGCTTATCCAACGGCGATTCGGGTGGGTTTGCAGTTGTCTCATGCCGAGTTAGTCGACAGCTTAGGGCTATTGCAACAAGCGTTTGCAACGAAACGCGATGAGTTTCACGATGTTGTCAAAATGGGGCGGACACAGTTGCAAGACGCTGTACCTATGACGTTAGGGCAGGAGTTTGGAGCCTACGCAACAACTCTGGGTGAAGATATTGACCGTATTGCAGGTATGTATGACCTGTTACGTGAAGTCAATTTGGGTGGTACGGCCATTGGTACCGGTATTAATGCTGATCCTCGTTATGCCGACTTGGCCGTCAAACATCTTTCTGAAGTTTGTGGTCATTCGATGCGTCTGGCGGCAGATTTAATTGAGGCAACGTCCGACATGGGAGCGTTTGTACTTTTTTCGGGAATGACAAAGCGTTTGGCGATTAAGTTATCCAAAATATGTAATGACTTACGCTTGTTGTCCAGCGGCCCTCGTACAGGATTTAATGAGATTAACCTGCCTGCACAGCAACCCGGCTCATCCATTATGCCGGGTAAAGTTAACCCGGTAATCCCTGAAGCTGTAAATCAGGTTGCTTATCAAGTGATTGGTAATGACTTGGCTGTCACCATGGCGGCCGAAAACGGTCAGTTACAACTAAATGTCATGGAACCCCTCATCGCCTATAAAATTCTGGAGTCCATGCGCTTGTTACGACGCGCAATGGATATGCTTCGTGAACGCTGTGTATTGGGTATTACAGCCAATAAAGACCACTGTTTAGCTCTGGTGAATCAATCAATTGGGTTGATCACGGCGTTAAACCCGTATATTGGTTACGATAATGCGACACGGATCGCACGCAATGCGTTGGAAACAGGTAAAGGGGTGCTGGAGCTGGTTGAGGAAGAGGAGCTTATTGATCCTGAATTGTTGAAAGAGATACTTAAGCCTGAAAATATGGTCAACCCAAGATCCTTAACCACCAGCTTTGCCTAGTGATTCAACCATAAGTGAAAGATATCACGATAGCGTTGTAACAACTTGGACAGCCGCCATGCCTCAGGTGGTGGTTGTCTAAGGGTATCATTGTCTTGATTAAGTAAGCTAAGTAGAAGAGCTGAAGCAGCACTTGCTTCAGCTCTCATATCGTCTGGAAAGCTTTGGTAGCAGTGATGCACAGGAATATATTCTGGGTAGGCCAAACGATTTGGCGCTAAAGCCAGGCAACCACTTGCCATCGCTTCAAGCATCGATAAACCTTGAAAGTCATGCATGGCAGTGGAGATGACAATATCCGCCTGGCGAAGCAGTTTATGATAGTGCTCGAGCTGATCGATATAGCCATAATTCACCAGATGATTAGCAAAATGTTGCTTGATCTGTATAAAAGCGTCTGGTTGTTGTCGGAACTGCTCTCCCACCAAACTCAAACGAAAGTCCTGTTTAGCAGTCTTTAATTGCGCTAATAGCGCTAATAAACGATCAGGGCCTTTGTCATATTCCCAACGATGGTTCCATAGTAGGTGAGGGCATTGCTTGTTGGCCATAACAGGGCGTTTAGTAAACAGATGATCCTCAATAGGTACTGGAATAATAGTCGATTTGTTGCGTAGTTTTTCGGGTAACTCTTTAGGTAAAGCATCCGGTAGTTTCTTGAATAAATTAGTCACTCCCAAGATGAAGCTCTGACGATTCCATTCGCTATTAAACAACAAATAGTCGGCGGCTATGGCGCTATACAGATTAATCATTTGTGGTTCATAGCTATTAAACTGTTTTCCTGATTCAGGAAAAGCAAATTGGTTTTCATGCAAATAAAGCAGGGTCGGTGTTGTTGCCAGATGAGGGTGAAACCCTTTTAAGCTTGCTAAATCTGTCATGGAAGTGGCTAAAATGAGATCAAAAGAGTGTTGTAGTGTCGACTCATTTAGCCAGCTCAAGGCATTACCACGAATACGCCAACTAAAGTATCGTGGTGGTAAACGCATGACATGCCAATCAAATTCAGGCAATCCATTCACTAATTGTTCTCGCCAACGTTGATGACTAGCGGCGTCATAAGCTGAAAGCAGTAATATGCGTGGTTTCTTCATTTCTCACTTTGGCTGATTAGTGCAATAGAACCTGTGAAATAAATCTAAGTGCCTTCATTAACCGTACCCTTAAAAAATAAATCAGAGGTTGTTATGGCGAGTATATGGATTCTGGGTGGTGGCAGTATAGGCAGTGCTGTTGCGAAACAAAAGTCTGACTCAGGTTACGCAGTTACTTTAATTTCTCGACGTTCGCGCCCTGTCTCAGAACAGCTGGATCAACGAGTCATAGTTTCTTGGGATTGGAGTGATGTCATTGAACAGCTGGAATCCTTGCCGATACCTGATCAAGTATTAGTTACTAATGGTGTGTTATGGTCAGATAAGATGCAACCTGAAAAAAGAACCCAGGCACTCTCACAAGAATCTTTACTCAACTCCTTTAGTGCCAATGTATTGGTGACGGCCGCTTGCCTACAACATCTGTCAGGGCGATTAAAACGAGATTCTCATGTGACTTTTATGTCGATCTCAGCAAAAGTGGGGAGCATTTCTGATAATCGTTTAGGTGGTTGGCATGCTTATCGAGTCTCAAAAGCAGCCTTAAATATGCTGGTTAAGACTACGGCCATTGAGTGGCAACGTCGTTTTCCTCAGTGTGCCTTGGCAAGCTATCATCCTGGAACCACTGACAGTGACTTGTCGAAACCCTTTCAACAAAGACTCGCTGAAGGGCAACTTAAAACAGCTGAAGAAGCTGCTATTTGTTTAGTTGATGTTTTGGATAATCATGTCACTCCAGAGACGAGTGGTTCTTTATTCAACTGGAATGGTTCGCGGTTACCTTTTTAATTTACATCTGAATTATTTTCGCCTAGTCTCACAAGAGGATTAAATAAACTCATAATAAGGAGACACCGTGATTCCGCAAAAAATGCATGCAATGTGCTTGATTGGTCATGGTGGGCTAGAGCAACTCGTATATCGTGATGATATTCCTGTACCCCAGCCCAAAGCTGATGAAGTCTTGGTACAGGTGACGGCAACCGCCAAAAACAATACTGACAGGAAAGCTAGAGAGGGGCTTTATCCAGTGGGTAGTTCAGAAGAAGTCACTTCATTTCAAATGGGGGGCTCTCCGACACTAACCTTTCCGCGTATTCAGGGAGCTGATATTGTCGGCCGAATTATGGCAGTAGGTGATGGAGTGTCTGCTGAACGAATTGGAGAACGGGGTTTAGTCGATTTTAATCTATACCCTGACGAACAAGCTGACCTTAATCTTATCCCTGATTACTACGGGCATGGTGCTGATGGTGGTTATGCCGAATATGTTGCTGTTAAAGCGGATCAGTTCTATCACCTTCCAAATCCTGAATTGTCAGATGTACAGCTCGCTGCTATGGGGATGTGCTCTTATCAAACGGCTTATCACATGCTCACAGCCGCCAATATATCTGCAGGAGAGCGTGTTCTGGTATCTGGTGCCAGTGGGGGAGTTGGAACAGCATTAATCCAGTTATGTCGTATTCTGGGTGCAATTCCGTATGCGGTCAGCCAACCCAGTAAAGCAAAAATGCTTATTGATCTGGGTGCCGAAGCTGTTATCGATCGAGGAAGCCTAAGTGATTTTGTTGAGCGAACCTTAGCTGTGACTCAAGGTAAGCCAATTGATGCTGTTATGGATCTTGTCGGTGGTGAGATGACCGATAAATTTATTGATACTATGATTCAGGATATGCGTTCCAGGTCCAGCTATCCTCGATTGAGTATAGCGGGTGCAAGCGGTGGCAATATCAGTGAAATTATGTGGACACGCATTTATTTATATCAAGTGCAGATATTTGGTGTGTCTCATGGTACTCGAAACGAAGCTAAACAACTGATGCAGTGGATCAAAACTGGTCAGCTCAAACCTGTACTCCAGGGTGCATTTAAACTCTCTGAATTACATCGTGCAGAGGAGTACTTCGTCAGTCGTCATCAAGATTTTCTTGGAAAAATAGTGATCGTTCCCGATTCACAATGGGAAAAACATGGTAAACCCTTCGGATTATAGGAGCGTCAGGGATGAAACAGCATCAACTAAAGTTACTAGATACGCATGCCGGTGGTGATGTGAGTCGTATTGTTTACGATGGGGTAGGCGATATACCGGGTGAGACGGTGCGAGCGAAAATGGAATATCTTCAACATCATGCCGACGGATTGCGTCGACTGTTACTGACAGAACCCTATGGTATTCCCGAAATGTCAGTTGATCTGCTTGTACCCTCCGCGCACCCAGATGCTGCAGCAGGCTATATCATCATGGAAGTGATGGGCTATCCTATCTATTCAGGGTCAAATACGCTTTGTACTGCGACAGCAGTGCTTGAGTTGGGTATCGTGCCTAAAGTAGAGGGGATGCAGCGTTTTAAGCTGGAATCCCCCGCTGGCTTGGTTGATGTTCAAGCTGAGGTCAAACAGGGCATTGTGGAGTCAGTTTCTTGTGCAGGCCTACCTAGTTATATAGAGCAATATCGACAAGAGGTGGATGTGCCTTCTATCGGAAGGGTAACCTATTCAATTGCATACAGTGGTGGGTTTTATGCCTTAGTTGATGCGAGTGAATTAGGTTTCTCTTTATCGCTCAGTGAAGAAAGCCAGCTTGCTGAGGTGGCGTATCGTATTATTGAAGCGATACGTCAAAAAGGTTCTTTATCCCATTATACCCTTGGCGATGTCGGCCCAATTCCATTTTTACATTTTATGGGCCCGGTAGAGGAAAAAGCAGTGGGTGCCTATCAATCCAGATCGGCGACCTACGTTCACCCGGGTGTGATCTGTCGCAGTACAACAGGTACCGGAACCTCAGCCCGATTGGCGCTAATGCAACTTGAAGGTACGATTGAACCAGGCGAAACCCTAGAAACCATCTCTTTAAGAGATACGCGATTTATGGGTACTTTTTTGGGCTATCGTTATGATCAAGGCAAAACAGTGATCGATAATAAAATTCGTGGTCGATCATATCTACTCAGCCAAATGGATCTTTATGTGAATCAATCTGACCCTATGGTGAGCTTTCTGCCTCAGTCGAGTTGGCCGGGTTGGCCTGTCTAGTTCGCTTAAATAAAACTGAACACCTCTCGTTTTATCAAAGCTTTTTTGTTATTTTCAAGGAGTTGAAAAGTATAACTCTGTACTTTTGAAATCTTGAGGTGTCAGCAATGATGTTTGCTGAAATTAAAGAAGCGCAACAATTTCTTGAACAGTTTCCAGATATTGAACTGATTGAACTGTTTATTCTTGATGCTAACGGTGTGCCACGAGGAAAGCTGGTACATCGTGACGAGTTATTGAGTGTTTACACATCAGGAAGGCCCTTACCAAGCACTATTATGGGCTTATCTATTCTGGGAGAGGATGTCGAAAGCTCTGGTTTAGTATGGGATGTCGGTGATGTGGATTGCCTTGCATTTCCTATAGCGGGAAGCTTATCTCCAATGCCTTGGCGGAAAATACCGACAGCGAGTCTTCAGGTTAGTATGCATCCGGAGAAAGGCTTACCTGCCGCAGTCGCCGATCCAAGGCATGTGTTGATTAGTCTGATTCAACGACTTAAGGAGATGGGTTATCAGCCTGTCATGGCATGTGAACTTGAATTCTACCTGCTTAACCCTAAGGCGCACAAAAACAGAGTGCCCACGCTTGCCTCTGAAAGCAATGGACGTATTCCAGATGACACACAAGTTTATGGTTTACGCGAACTTGAAGAGCTTGAACCATTTTTAGCTGACCTCTACAGCGCATGTAAGCTACACAATATTCCAGCAAGAACGGCTATTTCAGAATATGCACCAGGACAAGTTGAAATCACTTTGCAACATGGTGATGC
>SLCQ01000207.1 GCA_007125745.1 Nitrincola sp. | reverse complement strand
TAGGCGATATCATGCACGACCCCAGACGACCAGTTAACCTCAGAATCGGGTTTCTCTCGCGTCATCAGTGTTTTTTCTGGACGCAACGCCACCATTGCCAGCTCACTTTCGGCTCGCGTGCTTACACCATGACCAATATAAACAGGGGCATCCAATTCGGGTGAGTGCAAGGTTAAACTATCAGCTTCATCCTCCTGAATCTGACACTCAAAGATATTCACTGAGCCAATAAACTCCGCAATCATTCTGCTATTGGGGCTTTCGTAAATGTCGACAGGAGAGCCTGTTTGAGCTATCCAGCCTTCAGACATGATGGCAATGCGGCTTGCCATAGTCATCGCCTCTTCTTGATCATGAGTCACTAACACGCAAGTCACGCCCACTTTTTCAAGAATATCTACAACTTCCAGTTGCATTTCAGTACGAAGCTTTTTGTCCAAGGCTCCCATAGGCTCATCAAGCAATAACAGCTTGGGGCGTTTCGCTAATGAACGAGCCAGTGCAACACGTTGACGTTGTCCTCCTGATAACTGAGCAGGGCGACGTCGCGCATATTTTTCCATTTTGACCAATCGAAGCATTTCAGCAACACGTTGCTGAACCTCGGCTTTGGGAAGTTTATCCTGCTTTAATCCAAACGCTATATTGTCTGCTACCGTCATATGCGGGAAGAGCGCATAAGACTGAAACATCATATTGATAGGGCGCTCGTAAGGCGGCATCTGAGTGATGTCTTTACCGTCCAGCAATATTTTGCCTTCACTGGGTTTTTCAAAACCTGCCAACATTCGTAATAGTGTTGACTTACCGGACCCGGAACCGCCGAGTAGCGCGAAAATTTCACCACGATGGATATCAATGCTGACATTATCAACAGCTAATACATCATCAAAAAGTTTACTGACACCTTCGATTTTCAGTAACACATCTTCGCTATCCATTAGCGACATTTTCGATTGTGGTTTTACAGCTTCAGACACACCCGGCATTCACCAAACCTCCTGTGAGTACACGACTAAAAAGACCGCCAATACTTGGCGGTCTTGATGGGAGATTAACGACCCGATTTAACGTTAGTCCAGGTTCTTGTAATCACGCGTTGCACATTCAGTGGCCGCTCTTCTGCTAAGTAGAGGTTTTCTTTCACTGCCGCCGTAGGGTAAATGGATTCATCACTCAGAATATCAGGATCCACAAATTGATCTGCCGCCGCATTTGGGTTGGCATACCAAACATAGTTGGTAATATCTGCAATGATCTCAGGGCGGAGCAAGAAGTTGATCAAGGTATGAGCGTTTTCAACATTCGGAGCACCTTGTGGAATGGCTAACATATCGAACCAAAGCGCGGCACCTTCTTTAGGAATGGTATAGACAATTACATTACCGTTACCGGCTTCTTCAGCTCGTTCAGCAGCCTGCAACACATCACCAGAGTAGCCAGCGGCAACACAGATATCTCCATTCGCTAAATCGGAAATGTAACGCGAGGAGTGAAAATAAGTCACGTGAGGTTGCACTGCACTAATCACAGCGGCCGCTGCGGCAAAGTCATCTGGGTCATTGCTGTTCGGATCTAGGCCAAGGTAAGCCATGGCTGCCGGTAACATTTCATCACCAGAGTCCAGCATACTAATACCACACCCACCAGCGGCTAATTTGGCGGTTACTTCTGGATCAAAGAGTAATGCCCAAGAGTCGACAGGCGCATCTTCACCTAGAATCGCAAGGACTCTACCTTCGTTATAACCATAGCCATTGGTTCCCCATAAATAAGGGACTGAATAGCGGTTCCCTGGATCAACGCCCTCTAAAACCTGCATCAGTTCAGCATTTAAATTACCTAGGTTGGTAAGCTGACTGTGATCTAGTTCGACAAATGCACCAGCACTTATTTGTTTTGTTAAATAATGATTAGAAGGCACCACAAGATCATAACCTGAACGACCTGATAACAATGCCGCTTCTAGCACTTCATTACTATCAAAAACATCATAAATCACTCGAATGCCGGTTTCAGCCGTAAACTTTTCAAACGTATCCTCAGCTATGTAGTCAGACCAATTATACATTCTGACCTCATTAGCGCTGGCCAAAGTGCTTCCGAAAGCCAAGGCAACGGACGTAGCAAGCAATGCTTTTTTAAAATTTGCTGTCATTGTTACACCTCTTAGTTCAAGTAAAGTAGGCTGAAAAAAGGTCACGCATTTTCAACGGTTCTCGTCATATTTAACATAGTCTCAGTTAAAATAAACTTAATTTTTTTTATTTAGTCGCATATCAAACCGACAAAAGCAGGAACTCTCGCTCCCAAGAACTGATCACCTGCTTAAAATTTTCATGCTCCACGCGCTTAACGGCAATATACCCCTTAACAAACTCTGGGCTTAGGTATTCACGAATGGTTTTTGAGTGCTCCATTCGCTCTAGCGCCGCTTCAAGAGTTAATGGCAAACGTAAATTTCTACGCTCATATGCTCTTCCTTGTACAGGTGCGGATGGATTGATTTTTTTCATCATCCCCAAATAGCCACAAAGCAAACTGCCTGCAATAGCTAGATAAACATTTGCATCGGCTCCCGGCAGTCGATTTTCAACCCGACGATTTTGTGGATCTGACTCTGGTACCCGGAGTCCACAGGTTCTGTTTTCAAGCCCCCATTCCACATTGACGGGTGCAGAAGTATCAGGCAGAAAGCGCCTAAATGAGTTCACATTAGGTGCCAGTAACGGAAGTATCTCCGGAATATATTTTTGTAAGCCACCAATATGATGTAGAAACAGCTCACTCATCTTGCCATTTTCATCCGAAAATACGGACTTACCGGTATATATATCCACTACGCTTTGGTGCATATGCATGGCACTACCTGGCTCATTACTCACCGGCTTTGCCATAAAGGTTGCCGTGACATCATGTTTTAATGCGGCCTCACGCATCGTGCGCTTAAACACAAACACCTGATCGGCCAAATCCAATGGGTCACCATGACGGAAATTGATTTCCATTTGGGCTGTGCCTTCTTCATGGATAAGCGTATCTATATCAAGACCTTGTATTTCACACCAGTCATACATATCTTCAAAAAGAGGATCAAATTCATTAGCCGCATCAATAGAAAAGGATTGACGCCCCGTTTCTTGACGACCGGATCGCCCTATAGGGGGTTGAAGCGGTAAGTCAGGATCTTCGCAACGCTTTGTTAAATAGAACTCCATTTCAGGTGAAACGATAGGCTTCCAGCCCTGCTCTTCATAGAGTCGTAACACTTTTTTTAGCAGGTTGCGTGGTGATAAGTGAATGGGCAAACCGTTACGATCATAACAATCATGGATCACCTGTGCTGTAGGCTCTAAGGCCCAAGGGATAATAAACACGGCTTCTGGATCAGGGTGACAGATCATATCTATATCGGCCGGATCGAGTAGGTCGTAGTAAATATCATCCTCAACATAATCCCCAGTCACGGTTTGAAGCAAAATACTCTCTGGAAGCCTCATGCCCTTTTCAGCAATAAACTTCTTGGTTGGTGTTATTTTTCCTCGTGCTATCCCATTAATATCACTGACAACACACTCAATCTCAGTGATGTTATTTTCCTTCATCCAGTTTTCTAAATCTTTCATAAAATATGGGCCGTTATTATGCAATTTGTGGATTGGCTAAACGTTGCTGTTGACGAAGTCGGCACGCATTACCAAACGCCTGTAGAATGGCTCGGTAAAAGGGAAACTCACCCACGCCTTCACCTCGGTGCCATTGCCATTCAGGGTGCCATTGAACTGCTAAGGCAAACTGCTGGGCTTTTTTTACCGAAAACGCTTCAATCAAGCCATCATCAGCTAAAGCTTCTATCTCTAAACCCGGTGCCAACTGTTTGATTCCCTGACCATGCAACGAATTCACCATCACCTCAATAGTATCAGGCCATAGGTTAGCAAGCACACCTCCAGGCTGAATCCTAACAGAGTGTGCTAAGGTGTTATATTGCTCAATAATTGAGGTGGTTTTATCTTCACGATGATCGTGATACCCATCAACCTCATGTACCTTTTGATGCAAACTTCCACCTAGGGCAACATTCATCTCTTGAAAGCCACGACAAATGCCTAATAAGGGCACACCAGCACTGATGGCCGCCCTGACCAGCGGCAAGGTGGTTGCATCTCGACTAGGATCATGCTCAGAATCAGCATCACTTGGCTCTCCGTTATAGTGATGAGGCTCAATGTTGGAAGGCGATCCTGTTAACAACAATCCATCCAACTGAGCGACCAGTTGTTCGATAGGGATTTCGTCACCAAGAGCCGGAATGACGAGAGGCAAGCCTCCTGCGCCCTCAGCAACAGAACGAACATACTTTTCACCCACAACAAAGAAAGGGTGTTTTTCCGGTAAACGCTGACTACAAGCATTTACACCAATCAAAGGCAAAGGATGCAAATACTGAGATTGAACCGCTGTCATAAATTTCCTGCTGACTCTATTGGAAAAGAAAATAATAACATTACCCTATAAACTTGTAGCGCGACTCGAATCGCTTAGCAAGAGAGTTCCACAAGATTAGCTAAAATATTTTTTATCTATAAACAAATCCCACAGCTATGATTACTTCTGCATAAGAATGATATTGACAAGGTTTGATTTATAGAATTAACTCCTTTATGAGCTATGAATCAAACAAATCTATTCAAGCTCCATCTATCCCTCTGCTGACATACACTGTGCAATGTCATCACATAACTAGAACAGACAAAGGTTTCCCCTATGGGCTCGGGTACGCAACACGCCAAGAAATTCTTACAAGAACACCCTGAATTACAATTCGTTGACCTGTTAATCGCTGATATGAACGGTATTGTTAGAGGTAAACGGGTCGATCCAGGGGCGCTGTTAAAAGTATACGAAAAAGGCGTTGCACTTCCGGCCTCTATTTTTGCGTTAAACATTCAGGGCACCACTGTTGAAGAAACAGGCCTGGGACTAGACATTGGTGAAGCTGACCGCGTCTGCTTACCCATCCCGGGCACCCTGACGATGGAGCCGTGGCAAAAGCGACCCACCGCTCAATTACTGATGAGCATGTATGAACTCGATCGTGAAACTCCTTTTTTTGCAGACCCTCGTGTTGTTCTGCAACAAGTAGTTGATCGCTTTAAAGAACTGGGGCTTAACCCAGTCACTGCATTCGAGCTGGAATTTTATCTCATAGATCAAGAGAATATTTCAGGTCGACCACAACCACCAAAATCCCCTATCTCAGGCAAACGCCCTGCCAGTGTTCAGGTCTATTCCATTGATGATTTAGATGAATATGCTGAGTTTTTAGCTGACGTCCTAGATGCCGCTCATGAACAGGACCTTCCGGCAGATGCCTTAGTCGCTGAATCAGCACCAGGTCAGTTTGAAGTCAATCTTCATCATGTAAACGATCCCATCAAGTCTTGTGATCACGCCACCTTATTAAAGCGCTTGATCAAAAATATGGCCTACGATCATGAAATGGACACCACCTTCATGGCTAAGCCCTACCACGATCAAGCAGGTAGTGGTATGCACCTCCATGTCAGCTTAGTGGATGAGAGTGGAAGCAATATTTTCGCTGGTGACCCTGAGAAACCGAATGATATGCTCAGATGGGCGGTTGGTGGGTTATTGGCAACCATGAATGATGCCATGGCATTACTCTGTCCCAATATCAACTCATATCGTCGGTTTAGTCCCGAATATTATGTCCCTAGCGCCCCTACATGGGGCCTGGACAACCGCACCACAGCCCTCCGACTTCCCGGTGGTGATCCCGATGCGTTACGCATTGAACACCGCATCGCGGGTGCTGATGCCAATCCCTATCTTCTTATGGCGGCGGTACTCTCTGGTATCCATTTTGGTATCACGCATAAAATTGAGCCACCAGATATGACCATCGGTAATGCGCACGAACAGCATGAAACCACACTGATTAATAACCTTCGTGATGCGCTTCGAGAACTTGAAGACTCGCCTGTCATGTTAGATTATCTCGGTTATAAATTTTTAAAAGTGTTTGTGGCCTGCAAAGAGCATGAACTAAAAGAGTTTGAACATACGATTTCCGATCTTGAGTATCTTTGGTACTTACATACGGTGTAGTAGAATAAGGACTTTATGCAATCTAGCTCCAGTGAACATACCCATTCTTGGTATGCTGACACCCGAAAAACCGATCAAACTTGGCCTGTTTTGCAAGAGCACTTAGAGGCTGATATCTGTATTGTTGGAGCAGGCTTTACCGGTGTTAATTGCGCCATTGAAATGGCAGATCGCGGCTATAAAGTGGTTTTGCTGGAAGCACGACGAGTAGGCTGGGGCGCTTCAGGTCGAAACGGCGGGGAACTCATTCGCGGTATCGGTCATGATCTTGATCAGTTTAGCAACACCCTTGGGCATGATGGTGTATTAGCACTCAAGAAAATGGGTACAGAAGCACTCGAACTGGTCAAAGATCGGATCGCTACACACCGTATCGATTGTGACTTAGTCTTAGGCTATGCCGACCTAGGCACTCACACCAAGCACATTAAAGAACTTGAACAGGAACTCGATTCGCTTCAAGCCATCGATTACCCCCATCCACTGCGACTTTTAGAGCCATCAGAACTTAAGGAACAGGTTGTCAATTCGGACTTTTACACGGGAGCACTGGTCGATGAAGGAAGTGGTCATCTGCACCCTTTGAACCTCCTTCTAGGTGAAGTACAACTGGCTGAAAAGCTGGGTGTGAAAATTTTCGAGCAATCTGCAGTATCTGAGTTAGTTAAAGATGAACGCCCTCTGGTCAAAACCGATAAAGGTAGCGTGCGGAGTGACCGCGTCATTTTGGCCTGTAATGGATACTTAGACCCAACACTGGAATCTTGGCTAGGAGGCAAAATACTTCCAGCAGGCAGTTACGTTATCGCCACCGAACCGCTGACTGATGAAGTGTGTGAACGCTTAATGCCAGGCCGTAAAGCCGTTGCTGATATGCGACTTACGTTAGATTACTATAGAATCAGCCAGGACAATCGCTTAATTTTCGGCGGTCTATGCACCTACACAGGAAAAGACCCTAAAAATATTGCTACCGCTTTAGCACCTAATATTGCCAAGGTCTTCCCGCAACTTGGCCAGGTGGCTATTGACTACCAATGGGGCGGCATGTTGGGAATTGGTGCTAACCGACTCCCCCAGATAGGCCACCTACCAGACTGTCCAGCCATTTACTTTGCGCAGGCATATGCCGGTCATGGTGTTAATGCAACCCATCTTGCCGCTAAAGTATTGGCCGAACATTTAAGTGGTGAAACGAGTGAACGCTATCAGCTTTTTGCTTCAATTAACCATATGACTTTTCCTGGTGGACGCCTTCTCAGGGCACCTTTGCTAGCAACGGGTATGTTGTGGCACAGACTGAAAGAGTTCTTTTAAAGGAATACCGAGTGACGACTGCACCCAGATTCATACAAATTAAACAATACCTGC
>SLCQ01000009.1 GCA_007125745.1 Nitrincola sp. | reverse complement strand
GTAAAGGCTAATCCCAGCAAACAAAGCCCAAGGCCCATAAACGATGCTACTCTTAATAATCCCGTTAAGTCCGACATGTCGATCAAGAAAATCTTAGCAATCGTTAGCAACAGCAATACCATCCCCGCTTGATAAAGGCGCAACTCTTGACGAAGAGAGCCGAGCAAAATAGCGCCAGCTGCCATCAGTAACCATGCTAAGGAATAGCTGTACAACTCACCACTGAGCATAGGTTCAACCAGCGTTAAATCTCCTTGCCAGAGATGACGTATCTCTAAGTTCACAAATATCCAGCCAGCAATACCTGCCAAGCTCCAGAATATGGCTTTATATTGTGAGTCGTAAAAGCGGGCCACTAAGAAAAATAGCAAAACAGATGCGCCATAGGCTAACAGCAGTAGGTTGAAAATCGGTGTTTCACTCACCGAGATACTCCCGTTAAAGAGTGGATTTAACCAACTGATCAGTAGAAAGTAATTCAGTACAGAAGCCGTTAACAATAGTTGTGCGGCGAGTCGATAAAGGCTTTGCATCTGCTCTGCTAAGAAACTTCGATAGTAGTAAACTAACCCCAAACCACCCCAAATAAGCGTGTTGAATGCGGCTTCGGTAAAACTGTAGCGGCGTATAAACAGATCGCCATCGTAAAGCCAGAAACGCAGTAGCATGAACAGCAGTAAAACCAGAAGATGCAAGCTGGCGCCTTCCAACCATCGAGAAATGGCGTGTGTTTTGTTCAGTCTGCTTGCGATGAACACTAAGGCAAAACACCCTGCATAGCTGATTAGGCTGGTGTCATACTGTGGCAATAACCAAGGTTGTAGAGTGAGTCTGGCTAAAATCAGCATCAGTAACACTTTTATTACCCAGCTGAGCAAAGCATCCTCATGTTGCTGGTGTAACCACGCCAAGGAGACGATTTGTGCAGCTAAGGCAAGAATCAGTGTTGCTGAATCGAAGAATATCACCACGGCTAAGGAGTAGCCTAAATGACCCGCTAAGATCAGCCATGACCGACTGCGATCTTTAGTCTGTCTTAATTGTGCTCGACCGATATAGCCTAGACCACAAATCAGTGCAACGGCACTCCAGAACCAATCTTGCAATAAATCGCCTGCCAGTTGCCAGGCCAGTGCCAAGGCAAATAGAGGTGCCATAATGCCTAATGAAAGCTTGAGAGCGGGATAGCGTTGCGTTTTTAGCGACCAGTAGGCATGACCCACATAGAGCAGTGTCCAAACCACCAGTAGCTTGAGCAGGGCTGTTTGGTCTTCAAGATTGAGCATAATAAAACGGGTAGAGAAATTCCAGCCCGTATGAAAATGTGCCGCAATCAGGCTGCTGAAAAACACTAACGCACTCAGCCACGGAAGAAGTTTGAGTTGCTCATTAAAGCGACTGCTGAATAAAATCAACACTAACAAAGGTGTCCAAAGCCAGGTTGCCGCTTGCCAATCAGGATGCAGTGCAATGCTGATTCCTTGAGCCAAAATGATCAAACATAGCGCGATCAATGTCTGGCGCTGATCTAACTGTTTATAGCGGAAAAAAGCCTTGATAGAGCGCTTAATGGGCTGGTCAAGATACAACCGAGTCAGCTTAAAATTAAACTGAGGGATAGTTAAAAATAAATAAGCACTGGCGCTGAGGTAAAGCCCTACCCATTCCAATGATTGACCACTGAGCTGAAGTAGCCACCACCAGCCCAGAACACCTGTTAGAGTTAAATTAAACAGCCAGTTTTGTTGGACATAACGTTGCAACACCAGAGAAGAACTGGTCACGATCAGCACATATATCAGTACCGGAAGTAGATCAGAACTGCCACCGCCGATCAGTAAGGGAACGGCGTACGCACCCGCAATGCCTATCCACGCCAAAATCGGACCATGCCATAGGGCTAGCACCATCGCCGCTAAAGAGATGAGTGCCAGTAGTGCAAAGACAAACAGTGGGGGCCAAAGTTGATAGAGATGCAGTGCGGCCAGTGTAACGCTGTACAGCATCACGACCGAACCCCCAGCCAGTGCGGCAACGGCTGAATAACTACTGTCCAGTTTACGTCTTAACCACTCAGCACCCAACAGCATGCCCAGACCTAATAACAGCCCCAACACAATGCGTGCGGTGGGACCCAAAAGCCCTTGCTCAATTGTATAGCGCGCTAAGAAAATGCCGGATAAAGCGATACATCCTCCGCCTAGCCACACCATCCAATTATTTTTCCAACTGGACTGATGAGTCGATGTCTGTTGGTTTGCAGCGGCTTTAGGTTTTCGTTGCTCCATTTCTCGAACAGGTTTAGCTGCTTTAGCCGTTGCGCCCCAAGGGTCAGCGGCGGCTTTACTAGTCGTGATCGGTGTTTCTATTGGAGGTTCGCTTTTTTCCTCATCAACAGGGTTGCGAGTAACATGATTTTTCAGAGCCTCTAGCTCAGCAACGGCGCGCTTGAGTTTTCGTAAGGTGAAAAAATTAACCCAGCTGAGAATCAGACTAGAGAAAAACAGAAAACCGATCACCAGCGCCATCAATAGCCATGCTTCAAACATTCGGTACGTAATCCATTTGCTTTGGTTAAGTCTTCACTTTAGATCGCTGTTAGATCGGCTGCAAATACTTTGTGCAAAAACCGACGCTTGCTTGACTATAAGCGCCATGCTTTTGAAATTCATCTGTCAGGTGAATTCTCAATCCCCTAGTCAATGTGTCAGGATTAAGGAAAATCATAAGAGAGGATGGAATCATCATGGCAAGCATTGAGATCAAAAATTTAAATGGCGATGATATTTGGCCTTGGTTTGATGCCCTTGCTGATTTGAGGATAGAGATTTTTAAAACTTTCCCATATTTATACGAAGGCAGTCGTGCTTACGAGCAACAATATTTGAAGCACTACCTGAACAAACATTCTTTAATTGTGGGTGCTTTTGATGGCAAAAAGCTAGTTGGTGCGGCAACCTGCGGTATTCTCAGTGAGCATGACGAATCTTTCTCAGAAAGCTTATCTGATGCCGGATTCAATCCAGATACGATGTTGTATTGTGGAGAGTCTCTATTATTGCCTGCGTATCGTGGTCAGGGTGTTGGACACACTTTTTTCGACTATCGAGAGGCGCACGGACGTGATTTAGGTTTGCAATTTAGTTGTTTTGCCTCGGTTGTTCGTCCAGATGACCACCCTTTGAGGCCTGCGGATTATCAGCCTTTAGATGCGTTCTGGATGAAAAGAGGCTATGTTCCTTTAGAGGGTGTTGAGGCAGGTTTTAGTTGGCAGGATATAGATCAGACAGTAGAAACGGAAAAGTCGATGCAAATTTGGCTGAATACCCTCTAGTTCAGTGTTTATGCTTAGGGCTGGTTTCCTTGAGTAACGTCTCTAACATGGCTAATAAGTTATCTCTAAGCTGATGCAGTCGATCAAGCTGTCTAATCGCTTTATCTGCTCGATTCTCATCCTTAAACTGAATCAATGTATTGGCGAGCAGATGTAGTTCATGGTGGACACTGTGTATAGCTTCAAAGGTTTCTGGTTCTGAAACATGTTGGCATTGATATTTTAATAGCCATTGCCCAAATCGGCATAGTGTTTCATCCATGATCGGTGGTGTTAACTGTTGTCCGCGAAGGTAATATTCTAGCTCTTTAATCCAGGCGCGGTGCTCGACTATGGCGAATAATATGGGTAGGTCTTGATGATCGATGGGGATAATTGATCGGTGACTTTTTTCAGGTTGCCATGAGTGAACCCATTCGGGTAATTGGTTGGCAGGCATGGGCTTGGCAATCGCATAGCCTTGTCCTAATTCGCACCCTAAACGCAGTAACATTTCACAGTGAGTGCTGGTTTCAACACCTTCGGCAATCACACCTCGATTGAAAGCGTTCGCTAATCCAATGATGCCGTCTAATATCGCTAAATCATCAGGGTCCTCCAGCATATCTCGAACAAAGCTTTGATCAATTTTTAACATTTGTGCTGGAAGGCGTTTTAGATAGGTTAAAGAAGAGTATCCGGTGCCAAAGTCATCAACGGAAAAGTAAACGCCTAAAGCGTGACAGGCTTGTATGATTTTCGAGACCCCATCAATGTTTTCAAGTGTGCTGGTTTCCAAAATTTCCAGCTCCAGTTCACCCGCTTTAAAGGCCTCATGACATTTTAGCTTACGTTCTAAAAACTGAATAAAATTGGCTTGTTGCAAATGTATGGCATGCACATTAATACTGATCGATGTGCTCAGGCCAGTATTTCTCCAAAGGTCCAGCTGTTTTAACGCTGTTGATAATACCCATTCACCCAAATTAACTGCTAAGGGGTGATGTTCAATTGCCGGTAAAAATGCCGCAGGCGTGAGTAACCCGCGCTCAGGATGTTGCCATCGGATAAGTGCTTCAACACCATGAACTTGTCCTGTTTTCATATTGACTTTAGGTTGGTAGTAAAGCACAAACTCGTCCTGATCCAATGCTTCACGAATGCGTTGAATACTTTCGTACTGGCCTCGCACTGCATAATCTAATTCGGTATCAAATATATGGTAGCGATTTTTACCGGATTGCTTGGCTTGATACATGGCTTGATCGGCTTGACGAATCAGTTGATCAGCATCTAGTTCCTGTTCCTGAGGAAAGAAGCTGACGCCAATGCTGGCAGTGACCGATACTTGTCTGTTTCTAATTGTCGAGCATTCTGCGCAGGTATGTAACAGTCGTTCAATGACTTGAATGCTGCTGGGAATATCAGGAAAATCGAGTAATACAGCCACAAACTCGTCACCGCCAAGGCGAGCAAGCGTGTCTCCCTGACGCAACGCTGACTTCATATTATTCGCCAAGTGGATAAGGAGGTGGTCACCTACCTCATGGTCATGCGTATCATTGATCGCTTTAAAACCATCCAGATCTAAGAATACAACGGCTATTTTAGTTTGCCGACGCTCAGCTTGTGCCATCGCTTGATTTAGCCTGTCTGCCAGGAGTACTCGATTAGGTAGTCCGGTAAGAGAGTCATAGTGGGCTAAATATTCGAGTTGTTTTTGTTGATTCTTTAACTGTGTAATATCAGAAAAGATACCGATATAACGAAGTACCTCACCACTGGTGTTACGAATGGTGCTGATATTCAGCAACTCCGCGTAAATGCGACCGTTTTTATGGCGGTTCCATACTTCGCCGGTCCAGAGACCCGTTTCCTTTAATGAGGTCCACATAGACTGGTAAAACTCTTGGTTATGTCTATCTGAGCGCAGTAAGCGCGGGTTTTTTCCGATCACTTCACTAGGGTCATATCCAGTAATTTTCGTGAAGGCATCATTAATATCTACAATATCCCCTTTGGGATCTGTGATAATAATGCCTTCATTGGCGTGTTCAAAAACACTGGCCGCTTGTCGAATCATGGCGTCAGCCTGGCGGCGCTGATGTAACATGCGGGCAAAAATCCACAAAATCCATGAGCCAATAACCGCTAAAAGTACAAGAGTGGTGACCGCAAGCTCACGGTGATCATACCAAAAAACTTCCAGAGGAACCCGCTGATCAAAGGGTGGCATCCGCAAAGCGCGTGCTAGGTTTTCGACAGGTAGGTAGTCCCCCGGTGGTGAAAAACCTCCGATATTTGCATTCATGGCCGCAGGGTGAGTTTCCTCTAGTGCCATGAGTGCGCTGGCAATCAGTCTGATATGGCGACGATCAACATGCGGGAGTGATACAAAAGCCCACTCCGGATAAAGTCGTGTTGAAACGTGATATGGAAAGTTAGGGAACTGCTGTGCGTTCAGGATCCGCAATTCATTTGCATCGATCTTTCCTTCTCTTTCCATCGCTTCGAGGATCCCTGTTCGAATAAAGCCATACTCTACATCACCGGATAGTACGGCGTTGACAACCGCATCATGGCCACCAAGAACCACAAGCTCGGCATGCTCCGGTAGGCGGACCCCAGCTTGCAGTAACTCGTAAGCTTGAGTTTGGTAGCCACCTAAAAAACGGGTACCTGGAACACCGATCACACGGGAGCGAAGTTGCGTAAGTGCTTCGGTTCTCACATTATCATGGCGTGCAATGATAACACCGCCGAGTTGATCGACTGCTTGACCATCCTCTTTGCTGATCAATGTTGCCAGTGCGCCACTTAACGGGTTTTGACTACGGAGCTGAACATAATGGCTTGGGTTGGTAAATACCATATCAAGCTGTTGAGTGTTGATGGCTTCTTCAATCTCGTTTTGAGTCAAGACCTTGAGTACGACTCTTGTATCTCCCAGTGCCTCGGATAAATAGTCAGCAAGGGGCTGGTATTGACTTACTAAGATCTCAGGGGGACGAAATGCAAAGATGCCGAGGGTAATCTGCTGTTTAGCGCTAGGAGGTTCATTGGCATAGAGGGGTGTGGAATTAAACACAAAGTAAGCCGAAAGCCACGCAACGAGCGTTACGAGCATAAAGGCCCTGAAAACAGGAAGCATTGTACTTTTACGGCATTGCTTTGTTTTTATAATCTACACCTTAATAACTTAAGAACGGAGTGGCAGGGTTATGTCACGTGTTCTAATGTACTACAAAAAATTAAGGTTTTATAACAGCTCTATTCAGTATAGCTTTATTTAAGCATTTTGCCTGCTGAGCTCTTTCATCGCGCTATCTAATCCTTCGATCGTCATCGGATACATGCGTTGTTGCACTAAACTTTGCATCATGCCAATCGATTGCGTATAGGGCCAATAACGCTCTTCAACAGGATTAAGCCAAACGAGAGCAGGCCAATGATGGGTGATACGTTCGATCCAGCGCTGGCCTGGCTCCGCATTCATATGCTCAACGCTGCCACCAGGAACGGCGATCTCATAGGGAGACATGGAGGCATCACCGACAATAATCACTTTATAGTCCGCGGCATAAGTATTGATCAAATCTAACGTAGCGGTGCGGTTATCAAAACGACGTCGATTGTCACGCCAAACGGATTCATAAATACAGTTATGGAAGTAGTAGCTTTCTAAATGACGAAACTCGGTTCGACAGGCGCTGAACAGGGCCTCAATATGCTGAATGTGCTCATCCATGGAACCACCAATATCGAGTAGTAACAGCACTTTGACGGCGTTATGACGCTCTCGAACCATCTTTAAATCAAGGTGGCCTGCATTGCGAGCCGTTGCACGTATGGTGGATTCCAGATCCAACTCTTCGTGAGCGCCTGTTCGTGCAAATTTGCGTAAGCGCTTCAACGCCACTTGGATATTGCGGTTGTCTAAATGTTGACTGTCGTCGAGGTTACGAAACTCGCGCTTTTCCCACACCTTCACTGCTTTACGGTGGCGTGATTCGCCGCCGATTCGAACCCCTTCAGGGTGATAGCCGCTGTGACCAAAGGGTGACGTACCTCCGGTGCCGATCCATTTGTTACCTCCCGCATGTCGTCCCTTTTGTTCATTAAGCCGTTCTTGCAGGGTTTCCAATAGCTTCTCCAAGCTACCTAAACTACATAGTTCCGCCTTTTCAGCGTCAGTCAGTTCCTTCGAAAAGGTTTTGCGTAACCACT
>SLCQ01000161.1 GCA_007125745.1 Nitrincola sp. | reverse complement strand
GATGAAGCAGATGGCAGCCAACGGCGAAACCTATTTCGGCAAATAACGGAGGAAGGAACATGAGTTTACAACCAAATGATGCGGTAATCGTGGATGCAGTGCGTACCCCGATGGGCCGTTCGAAAGGGGGCTCCTTCCGCAATGTGCGTGCTGAAGCCCTATCTGCAGCAGTGATGCAGGGTATTTTAAAGCGTAACCCTGCACTGAACCCTGCATTAATTGATGACATTATCTGGGGTTGTGTTAACCAGACCCTAGAGCAAGGTTTTAACATCGGTCGTAACGCGGCAGTGATTGCTGGTTTACCCCACACGGTCGCAGCACAAACGGTTAACCGTTTATGTGGATCCTCTATGGCGGCCATGCACACAGCAGCGGCGTCTATTATTGCCGGTCAAGGTGATGTGTATTTAGTCGGTGGTGTAGAGCACATGGGGCATGTGGATATGACCCATGGTGTCGATATCAACCCTCAGGCCTCTAAATATGCTGCGAAAGCCGCCATGCTGATGGGTGTCACCGCAGAAATGCTGGGTAAGATGAACGGCATTACACGTGAAATGCAAGATGAAATGGGTGCGCGTTCTCATCGTTTAGCGCAGGAAGCGACTCTCAATGGTGGTTTCAAAAATGAGATCATTCCTGTTGAGGGACATGATGAAAATGGCTTTAAGTCATTGCTAACCTACGATGAAGTGATTCGACCCGAAACGACTGTCGAAACTCTGTCACAGTTAAAGCCGGTATTCGTTCCTAAAGTGGGTACGGTTACAGCAGGTACTTCTTCTGCTTATTCTGATGGCGCATCAGCGATGCTGATCATGTCAGCGGCTAAGGCACAAGAGTTAGGCCTTAAACCACGTGCTAAGATCGTTAGCTTGGGTGTAGCAGGTTGTGATCCATCCATCATGGGTTTTGGTCCTGTCCCTTCAACGCAAAAAGCGCTGAAGAAAGCCGGTTTAACCATTGAGGATATCGACTACGTTGAATTGAACGAAGCCTTTGCTGCTCAAGGCTTAGCAGTTCTGAAAAATCTGAAGTTGATGGATAAGATGGATGAGAAGGTCAACCTTAAAGGTGGCGCGATAGCACTGGGTCACCCGCTGGGTTGTTCCGGTACTCGAATCAGCACCACCTTGCTGAATATCCTTGAAGAGAAGGGTGGACGCTTAGGTCTGGCAACCATGTGTGTCGGTATGGGTCAGGGTATCTCGACCATTATCGAACGCTTGGATTAAGCCTTAAGTCAGTCTTAACAAGGCTTGGCTTCATCTCAACTGCCCGCATTTAGCGGGCAGTTTGCGTTAATACTCATCGTGTTCAGACCACATCTCCTTATGAAATCTGATCACCTGATTACGTCCACCTTCTTTTGCCGCATAAAGGGAAACATCGGCAAACTTCAGTACTTGCCAAAAAGCCTGACCATCATTGGGATAGTCTGCTAAACCAGCTGAAATGGTTTTGCTTAAGCTTGTGCCACCCACTTTGAATTTATGTTTTTCTACGGCCATGCGAATTTTCTCCGCTACTGACATGGCGGCATGTGCATCGGTTTCTAGTAACACAATTAAAAACTCTTCACCGCCATAACGAATGACAAGGTCGGACTCTCGAACATTCTCTTGCAGCAACACCGCTAGTTCTCGTAACACTTGATCACCAGCATCATGACCATGGGTGTCGTTAACGGGTTTAAAGTAGTCCAAGTCCATCATTAACAGTGTCATGGGAACTTTGCGGCGCTTGCACTGGCTGACTAAGGTTTCAGCATACTCTTCTAGAAAACGACGGTTTTTTAGACCTGTCATCGCATCTTGAAGGCTAGACTCTCTTAGGCTATTCATCAGTCGCTTCGCTTGAAGTACAGGAGCGGCTTCACGTAAGTAGGCTTCCAGCATAGGGCGTTGATTGCGCACTCGATGGCTTTCTTCAGCATCAAATACTAACTGAACAACGCTACCTACACGGCCACTTTCCAATATGGGTAAACAGATATAATGTTTATCCTCAGCTAACGCCTCATGGCTAAAAGATCGGCAAATAGCTGTATTTTCAGAGCCATCGATCAAGTGTCCTGTTCTCACTGCACGACAACCCTGACAGTGATCCTGAATAGCAGGATCACACCAGTGAATATTGGCGTCAGGTACGTTATCTACAATGACGGGGCGTACTTTTTTCTTTTGACTATTCACTTCGTATATTGAAAAGGAGTGTAGCGTAAACTCTTGGGTAATAACGTCGCTAATGCGCTGAAATACCTCTGGTGCCGTCTCATCCTCTTCAATGGCTTGCTTAAACTGAGAGACATGTACTAAGCCAGATACGGTTTCCGCAGTTTCTGTGAGTAGATTTTTGCCTTGATAGTCGGGTTTAGATTGAACCAGTTGTACTACGTTCTCTCGAATATCACTGAGCTTTTTAGTGATGCCTTCGGAAAGTGCATTGAACTGACTGGCAATTTTACCGATTTCGTCATTGCTTCGGCTTTCGATACGGTGGTTAAAGTCTCCTCCAATGGCCGCTTTCACGGCGACTTCTATTTCATTGGCGGTATTGACCAACGGTTGCAATAGACGTCGTAAGAAGAAAATCGAGATAATAGCAAATATAACGACAGCTAAGACTAAAAATGCGACCGTTAGAATGGCTGCTGATTTCATATGCTCAATGGAAGCCGTTAGAGTGACTGCACCTAATACGGTGTCTTCCGGAACACTGTGGCAGGCAAGACAATTAACATCACCTTGAGATGATGCTATGTAGGGAATAGTTGCTCTAAACTCAGGACTAAAAAAACCACCGACTAAAGTGAATACGGGCTCACCATTGGATAATACCGCTAAATCAATAGCATCTGCTACATTCTCTGATGCGAGTCCCTCACCGTATTGAAGATCAACCTGGGCTCCACGAATAACACGTGCTTCGTCCAAGCCATGAATCGATGCTATCCGCTCTAAAAGGGAATCGCGTTGATGTATCGTGCCCGTCAGCATCGCTTCGGTGAGCGCAACACGAATCACTTCTGCTGCCGTACGAGTATGTTCGGTTGCGGCACGAATTGAGAAATCTCTAAAAGAGGCCAAGCTTGCTAAGGTTATCACCAAGGTTAACATCAGCATAACGCTGGCCAGTGCGACTATTATTTTTGTTTGTAGTTTATGCATTGGCAAATTAGGCTCTTGTATAACGTTTAGTTACTATGACGCATTAGTGCTACAAAATTCAATGATAATTGTAAGGATAATGCTTAAAAAGGGATAAAAAAATGATTATGGTCAGATATTTAATTTTATTTTTTGTTTTAGTTTTAGTTTTGTGTTACCCAATCTCCGGGATAAGTGCTACACAGAGCTCGGTTTGTGAAAAAGACTCGAGTGCTCAACTGATGCAAGTCAAACGTGTCATTGATGCGGATACCTTAGTATTGAGCAATGGGCAACGTGTAAGATTGATTGGTATTGATGCTCCTGAATTGGGTCGAAGAGGAAAGCCTGATGAACCCTTTGCCAGAGAAGGAACGGAAGCATTACGGCAAAAGATTCAACAGTCTGGCAACCGTATCTGGGTGCAACCCGGTGTTGAGATGTATGATCGTTATGATCGGCTTTTGGCGGATCTGTTTTTTGAAGAGGGGCGCTCAATTCAAGGATGGTTATTGGAGCAAGGCTTTGCAATGCAAGTGTTTGTGGCCCCTAATCTTCGTTATGTAGACTGCCTGTCTTCCTATGAGCAACAGGCTAAACGTCGTCAACAGGGAATTTGGAGCCTACCAGAGTATCAGTCAGGTATTCCTTCGAGCGCTGTTCCTAATAGTGTACAAGGTGCTGTGATCATCTCGGGTCAAATTGTTCGTGTAGGACAAAGCCAGGCCAATGTATGGTTGAATTTAGAAGGCGGTGTTGCTATTCAGATACCCCGTGAGGCATTTACTCAGTTCAATCTGGAGGCACGAAAGCTAGAAGGGGAGAAAGTTAGAGTAAGAGGTTGGATTATTCGAGATGATTCTCGCCATCATGTTTGGCGAATCCGAATAGAAGATCCAAGAGCACTGGAACGTTTATAAATAAAAAACGGCTTCTAAAAGAAGCCGTTTTCAAGGTCAAGTCCGCTCTTAGGCAGTACGGTTACGCATATAGCAGATCGGGTGAAGCACCAGCCATGCATAGATTCCACAACCTATGGATGCTCCAATCAGGTTTAGCCAATCAACCCAAGTGTTTACATATCCGATGGTCGACTGGGTATGAATCGGTAGTAAAAAAAGTGCGGCCACAAAGACAATGGGGGGGAGCACTTTAGAGCCGATTCCTCCGGTAGAGCTAAAGGTATAGCCCTTCATACGTCCTAGGATTTGTGGGACGAGAAACAGTACAATCATTAACGCTATCAGCCATAGCCAGGGCAAAGCAGAGTACCAAAGAACAGTAATTATTCCAGTAAGTGACATGTGTGGTTCTCCTTATATCTTACCTTCAAGCATGGCGTAATAAGCGGGTCTTAGCATACGTTCTTTCATTACCCAGACAGTCCAAGACTCTTCTTTTGGGTCGATAAACGAGAAAGAAGGTAATAATTTACTGTCCCAACCAAACTCAACCAGCATGGCTTTACCGATACCCGTGATGAGTGGGCAAGAGGTATAACCGTTATGACGTGCTGGTAATGGCTGATCTTGTAGATAGGCTAAGAAGTTCTGCTCTAATACACTCGCTTGCATTTTGACACTGGCAGCAGTCTTATTACTGGGCATGCCCATGACATCACCAATACCCCAAACATTAGGGTAGTTCGGGTTTTGAAGCGTTTCACGATCAACTTCCATCCAGTCACTGAAAGGGGAGTCATCAGCAAACTTTAGTGGGCTGTTTAAAAGCGCATCAGGTGCCGTCATGGGTGGGACCACATGGATGAAGTCGTAATCTTTTACTTGATCTTCACCATCTCGGACACTGTAGTAGGCTTTTTTCGCGTCAGCATCAATTCCGGTCAGTGTCCAAAAGTCATTACGAACAACCCCTTGATCGGTAAAGCGTTGCTTCACAAAGTCATTGTAAAAAGGAACGCCGAACAGGCCGCCAGACGGTGTCATGAACTCTACATTGAAGTTATCACGACGCCCTGTATCTTCGAGGCGTGATAAGGTCGTAAAGGTCATTTTTAAAGGAGCGCCCGCGCACTTAAGTGCAGTTGGCGGAAGGTTAAATAGACCTGTACCGCTACCTTTTTGTATCCAGCGCGAGATTTCATCATAGGTAACTGCAGCCGCATCAATACTCGCATAAACACTGCCTACCCCTTTGCCTTGGCCGATGAGATTGGTATCCATACCTTCAACACGCTCATAGCGAAGTTGTAAACCGCAAGCAACAATCAAATAGTCATAGTCGATTGTGTCGCCGTTACTGACCGTGACCCGATTATTATCAGGATCATACTCAGTGACCATGCCCCGTACCCAGTTAACTCGGGAGGGAATCCATTCACCTGTTTTGGAGAGGGTTTTTTTCTTATCCCAAACACCCGAGGCTACCAAGGTCCATCCAGGCTGATAGTGATGATCTTCTCGAGCATCAATAATGGTGATACGAGCACCTGGCAAGCTTCGTGCAAAACGATTTGCCATGGCAAGTCCCCCTGCGCCGGCTCCACTGATGACAATGTGTGCATTGGTTTGAACCGTATTGGCAGAAACATTTCCTGCTACGCTTAATACTGGGGCAGCAACAGCCGCACCAAGACCTAGTTTAAGTAGGTCGCGGCGACGTTCATTCGCCTTTGGGGTGTTTTTAGAAGACATACTGAGCTCCGGATTTTTTCTTCTAGTCATGTTCCGGTCCTTGGTACAGATAATCCCTACAATATCTATTCATTATAGGGCAGTGATAGTTAATGTAAATATAACTAATGTATTATGTGCATATGCAATATAATTATAAACAGGCTATGCTGGTCACAACTCGACTTCTATCGTTATACTAGTACTTCATTAACCGAGCGGCGATCTGGACTCAATCACGCGTGAACCCAAGAAAAATTACCTACTCAGACAAGTATGTCTTGCTTATAGAAAGTAGCGGCAATATGCGTGCGACTATCGTGCAGATGTTGCGACAACTGGGTGTTGTGAATATCAAGCCGGTTACGGTGAATGCGCGTGTACTTGAATTGATTCAAGAGGAGCGCTTTGACATCGTGCTCTTAGGTCATAATGCGACTGACAAGGTGACGGGTATTCAGTTATTGGAGGAGGCGCGCTTTCGCAACTATATGCGTCCCTCAACAGGCTGGATCTTCATGACCAGTGATGCATCCCAGCAGGTAATTCTTCATGCAATTGACAGTAATCCTGATTACCTTCTGACAAAGCCCTTTACAGTAGAAGAGCTTAAACATCGTATAGATGCCTTAATTGTTCGAAAACAGCTTTTAAAAGAAGTGGACGAGGCAGTTGAGAGTGGTGACTTAGAAACAGCGATTAAGGCCTGTGATCATATCTCTGCCAACGACCCTAGCTATGACTTTGTCCAACGATACAAAGGCCGCTTGTTGTTGCAAACAAAACGTGCAGATGAAGCCTTAACCTTGTTGCAAGAACGTTATTGGCAAAATGCGGACAAAGATACCGGGTTGTTGCTTGCTCAAGCACTATTAGCTCTTAAGCAACCAGAAGCGGCTATTCAGCAGTTGCAGGAATTGATTGAACACTATCCTTTGCTTGTTCCAGGTTTAGATCTGTTGGCTCAAGCCTATGAGATGCATGGTGATCTTCAATTAGCCAGAGATACACTTCACGAAGCGACACGAAAATCTCCTCTAGGGATACCTAGGCAGATGGAGTTGGGTCGTATTGCGACCCAAACACGCACATTGAAAGTAGCGGAAGGTGCGTTTAAACGTTCCATTGTGCTTGGCCGAAGTAGCTGTTATCAATCTGCAGAGCCCTATCTCAGGTTGGCGAATGTTCGTCGATTAGAGATGCTTGATGCCGATAAAGATAAGCAAATTGAATTACATAATGACCTCGATGCGCTACTGAATCATGCTCAATTTAGCTTTCCAAAGGATGAAACACTGAAAGTTAAAGCTTTATTGTTGCGCTCGCAAACTTATCGAGACCTAGGTAAAACGGTTAAAGCTGATGGTTTAGAAAGACAAGCAGAAAAAGTTAATCAAACTCTTAAAGTGCCAATGGATTTACACAGAGAGCTGTTGCTATTGTCTGGTGATAGTGTTCCTGTTCTTGAGGAGTTCTCTGATTCAACGGAAGTTAAAACAACTGTACCTTATGATAAATCTCTTAGCGATAAGATGAATCGCATGGCTATAAGACACTATATGGCCGGTAAATATGTAGAAGCAATGCGTTGTTTGAATATGGCTATTGAATATAACCCAGCTAATGGAGCTTCTGTTCTCAATCTGGCGCAATTGTATCTTGAAGTTGCTCGCGACAGCGTTGATAAACGAGATGATCGATTAACCATGGTTAAACGCTTTTTAAAACTGAGCTTGAAAATCGAATTATCCGAAATCGCCAAAATACGACAAGGTGAGTTAGTCGAATACCTTAGAAAACCTATAGATTCTGTCCCCAAAGGTT
>SLCQ01000029.1 GCA_007125745.1 Nitrincola sp. | reverse complement strand
CGAAATCATCCAATAGAACATTTTCGGGTTCAACACCCATATCTTCAAGCAACTTGATCACAGCTGAGTTCATCATTGGAGGACCACACATGTAGTACTCACAATCTTCTGGCGCTTCATGATCCTTCAAATAGTTGTCATACAAGACATTGTGAATAAACCCTGTTGGCCCCGTCCAGTTATCTTCTGGAAGCGGATCAGACAAAGCTAAATGCCATGTAAAGTTAGGATTCTCTTCAGCAAGCTTGTCAAACTCTTCAACATAGAAGGCTTCACGAAGTGAACGTGCACCATACCAGAAGGAGATTTTACGCTTAGACTTCAAACGCAGTAGCTGATCGAAGATGTGTGAACGCATCGGTGCCATACCAGCACCACCTCCAACAAACACCATTTCATTATCAGTCTCTTTAGCAAAGAACTCACCAAAAGGACCGTAAACGTCAATAGTATCACCTGGCTTCAAAGCAAACACATAAGAAGACATGATACCCGGTGGTAGATCAGTTCCTGGTGGTGGCGACGCGATACGGATGTTAAATTTCACAACACCCCGCTCTTCAGGATAGTTCGCCATGGAGTATGCACGAATAGTAGGCTCTGTCACTTTAGATACATAGCGCCACATATCAAACTTATCCCAGTCACCACGGTATTCCTCTTCGATATCGAAGTCTTTGTAGTTCACGACATGTGGAGGACACTCTAACTGAACATAACCACCTGCACGGAAGTCAACATTTTCACCTTCAGGAAGACTAAGTGTCAGTTCTTTAATGAAAGTCGCAACATTCGGGTTAGACTCAACCGTACAGGTCCACTTTCTCACGCCGAAGACATCATCTTCGACTTGAATTTTCATGTCTTGCTTGACGGGAACCTGGCAAGACAAACGCCAGCCTTCTTTCGCTTCGCGTAATGTGAAATAGGTTTCTTCCGTTGGTAGCATAGAGCCGCCACCTTCATGAACCTCACACTTACATTGTGCACAGGTACCACCGCCACCACAGGCAGACGCCAAAAACACGCCTTTATCAGCGAGCGCATTTAGGAGTTTACCACCCGCAGGTACGACTATAGATTTCTCTGGATCTCCATTAATTTCAATGGTCACATCACCAGAGCTGACCAGTTTTGAGCGAGCGGCAAGAATGATGGCAACCATGGCCAACACAACCGCCGTAAACATCACTACGCCCAGTATAATTTCTGCATTCATCAGCTTATTCCACCCTTATCATTGAATTCCAGTGGATTAAAGCGATACGCCGGAGAACGACATAAAGCCAAGAGACATCAAACCTACAATAATGAAGGTGATACCCAGACCACGAAGCCCTTCAGGCACATCACTGTACTTCAGCTTTTCACGAATACCGGCAAGCGCTGTAATCGCTAGCGCCCAGCCAATACCAGCTCCAGCACCGTAAACAACTGATTCACTGAAAGTGTAATCACGCTCCACCATGAATAGTGCCGCACCTAAGATAGCGCAGTTCACCGTAATCAGCGGAAGGAATACCCCCAGTGCGTTGTAAAGCACAGGAACATACTTATCTAGGAACATCTCCAAAATTTGTACCATTGCAGCAATGATACCGATGTAAGAGATAAACCCTAGAAAGCTCAAGTCAACATCTGGATAACCTGCCCAACTTAATGCGCCTTCACGAAGCAAATAGTTATAGATCAGGTTATTGACAGGTGTAGTGATCAACAGCACCACAACAACAGCAACACCTAAGCCAAACGACGTTTGAATCTTTTTAGATATCGCTAAGAAGGTACACATCCCAAGGAAAAATGCCAGCGCCATGTTCTCGACGAAAATGGCACGTATAGCAAGACTGATATACTGTTCCATGACTTACACAGCCTCCTTACGAGTGTTTGGAGCAATTACAAAATCAGGTGCTTCAACCTGTTCTGGGTACTTAGTACGAATCAACCAGATCATAATACCGATCAAGAAGAAAGCACTGGGTGGTAAAAGCATCATACCGTTGCTGTAATACCAGCCACCGTTAGTAACCAAAGGAAGAATCTCATATCCAAATAACGTACCCGAGCCAAATAGCTCACGGAAAAAGGCTACAAATATAAGCACTACACCGTAACCTAACCCGTTACCAACCCCATCAATAAAGCTAGGTAATGGCGGGTTCTTCATCGCGAAAGCTTCAGCACGACCTAGAATGATACAGTTAGTGATGATCAATCCGACGAAGACGGATAGCTGTTTAGAAACATCGTAAACAACAGCCTTCAACACCTGATCCACCACGATTACCAGCGATGCAATAATGGTCATCTGCACGATGATACGAATATTGCTAGGGATTTGGTGACGGATAATGGAGATAAACATACCCGATAATGAAGCAACGAAAACAACCGCCAACGTCATGACGACCGCATTGTTCATATTGGTAGTGACCGCTAGTGCAGAACAAACACCCAATACCTGTAACGCAATGGGGTTGTTCTTAAATAACGGCGTAATAACGATTTCTTTAGTATTTGACATGATTACACCTCATCCACTTCAAGCACGTCGTCAGCATCATCATCTGATTCAACAATGCTTGCATCGCCACTTTGGCTTGCTTCACGTAGATTAGCCAGCAGAGGACCGAAGCCGGCATCACCTAACCAGAATTGAATCATATGCGTGACACCATTTGCCGTTAGGGTCGCACCCGCAAGACCATCAATTCGATGCTCTGCACCCCGTGCAGAAGTATCAACAGAACCACGAATGACACGCAAAGCTGGAGTTGACTTATCATCAGGTGAGAAGATCTGTTTACCCACCCATGATTCACGCCAAGATGGGTTATCAATTTCACCACCCAGACCCGGTGTTTCCGCATGCTCATAGAAGCCAAGGCCAGCGACGGTGTTCAAGTCACCTTCCAATGCCAAAAAGCCGTACATGGTTGACCATAGACCATAGCCGTGTACTGGAAGAATCAACTTTTCAATGGAACCGTCATCAGCCTCTACAATATAGATAGGCATTTTTAATGGCTGACGCTTAATTGAAGCGATATCCTCAGAACGGCTCAACGAACGTGACATAGACGCATCGTTAGCGGCACGCTGGAAGTTTTCAGCTTCAGGGATGAACTCTTCTGTAAATTGACCAGTTTGCAAGTCAACAATACGAGTCGTAATCTGTTCAAACAGCTCATCCACCGTTTTGCTTGGATCAACAATACCGGCAGCACGCAAGATGTTTGATTTACGATCCTGGTCCATATTGAATTGTTGCATCGGTCTGAGCATTACTGCAGCAGCCGATACAACCACAGAACAGACAACGCAGAGCACAACTGCGACAATAATCGTTCTTGAGATTGAGTCTTTATTAGACGACATTACGCAACATCCTCCGTTTAATGTTCGCCTGCACGACAAAGTTGTCGATCAGCGGTGCAAACAGGTTGGCGAATAGAATAGCCAGCATGATACCTTCAGGGAATGCCGGGTTGACAACACGGATCAGGATAGTCATGACACCGATTAGCGCACCAAACACCCATTTACCCGTATTAGTCATCGAAGCAGACACAGGATCTGTCGCCATAAAGAACATGCCGAAGGCTAAGCCACCAATAGTGAAGTGCCACCAGAAAGGTACACCAAACATCGGGTTAGTATCTGAACCTATGGCATTAAACAGTAAGGTTGTTCCGATAACACCCAGCGCCACACCTGCGACTATTCGCCATGCGGCAATCTTGGCAAACATAATGATGGCACCCCCTATCATTATGGCCAGCGTTGAAACCTCACCAACGGATCCCTGTATCGTTCCCATAAAGGTACTAAACCAGCTGACATCAGCCGCTAAAATTGCTTCAACTCCACCTTCTGCGGCCAAGGCTAAGGGTGTTGCACCAGAAAAGCCATCAACAGCAGTCCAGATAGAATCACCCGATATTTGTGCAGGATAGGCAAAATAAAGGAAAGCTCGACCTGTTAATGCAGGATTCAAGAAGTTCTTTCCGGTTCCACCGAAAATTTCTTTACCGATCACCACACCGAAGGTAATACCTAAGGCAACCTGCCACAACGGAATTGTTGCTGGTAGAATCAAAGAAAAGAGAATAGAGGTTACGAAGAAGCCTTCGTTAACTTCATGTCCACGTTTCATCGCAAACAACACTTCCCAGAAACCACCCACGATAAAGGTGACTGCGTAAATAGGTAACCAGTAAACCGCACCGTGAATGATGTTATCCCACACACTGGTAGCGTCGTAACCCGTCAAGGCTGTCAGGATAGAACCTCTCCAACCTGGAGCTTCGGTGACACCTAAATCGGCCATAGCAGTATTCGCTTGCAAGCCGACACTGTACAAGCCAAAGAAAATCGCAGGGAAAGTACACATCCATACCAAGATCATCATACGCTTAAGGTCAACACCATCGCGTACATGAGCGCCAGCACGGGTCACTTTTCCAGGCGTGTAAAAAATTGTATCGACCGCTTCATAAAGCGCGTACCAATTTTCATATTTGCCGCCTTTATGGAAATGCGGCTCCATTTTGTCTAAAACAGCTCTAATACTCATGCCTGTCTCCTACGCCTCTTTTTCAATGCGCGTCAGATTGTCGCGGAGAATTGGACCATACTCATACTTGCCAACACAGGCAAAGCTACAAAGAGCAATGTCTTCTTCATCCAACTCAAGACAACCCAATTGCATGGCAAGCACTATGTCGCCGGTGACCAAAGCTCGCATCAACTGAGTCGGCAGAATATCGAGAGGCATCAGTTCTTCAAACTGACCCACTGGCACCATCGCTCTTTCTGAGCCATTCGTGGTTGTGGTGAAGTCAAATCGCTTACCTGTAGAGAGCCTAGAAGCAAACATGTTCAACACAGAGAACTTGTTAACGCCCGGTGCAACCCACCCCATGAACTCACGCTTATCGCCTTCGAGTAACACGGATACTTGGTTCGCATAACGTGTTAAATAGGCAAGTGGGCCTGATGCTGTTAAGCCGTTCCAAACTGAGCCACTGATCATTCTGTTTTTTCCGGTACGTAATTTACCGGCAGTCAGCTCAGTTAATGATGCTCCCACTCGGGTTCGAACTAGGCATGGTTTTTCAACTTGTGGGCCAGCCAAAGCAACAACACGATCAAGGTGCAGACGACCCGTTGTGAAAAGCTTGGCAAAAGCGATCACTTCTTGGTAACCAATGTACCAAACTGTCTTTTGCTGAGAGACCGGATCTAAGAAGTGAATATGTGTACCTACATTACCGGCAGGATGAACACCATCAAACTCTTCTGTTGTCACCCCATCTGTTGAAGGAATATCGGCGTTTGGTGCTTTACATAAAAACACTTTGCCATCTGTCAACTTGGTCAAAATCGACAAACCTTGTTTAAAGGCCTCAGCTTCTTCTGCGATGATGACTTGAGGATCCGCAGCTAATGGATTGGTATCCATTGCTGTGACAAATATAGAATGAGGCACTGTGTTGACAGCGGGCACTTTACTGAAGGGTCGAGTGCGAAGCGCCGTCCATAGACCTGATTGCACTAAATTATCTTGAACCTGCTCACGTGTTAGAGAAGCAAGCTGACTTTCTTCATAGCGGTTAAACTCGACCGCTTCTTCTTCAGCATCTAACTCTATGACGACGGATTGCAGAACTCGACGCTCACCCCGGTTGATCGCTTTGATCACACCTGCACCAGGAGCTGTATATTGAACGCCTTCGGTTTTTTTATCGGTAAAGATCACCTGTCCAAGCTTAACTCGGTCACCTTCTCTGACAGCCATGGTTGGTTTTAAGCCAACATAATCATAGCCAACAACTGCAACTGAGCTTACCTTAACAGCCTCTTCAATCGTCTGTGTCGGTTCGCCCGTAATCGGTAGATCCAGACCTTTTTTGATCCTGATCATTCGCCTCACCCAATCTAACTAAGAATTTCGAAATTTCTTTTTTGCTCAATATAAACAGCCTGCACTTAGCACCACTTAAATGAGACTAATTTTTATTATCAAGCAAACTAAAACTTCACCAAAAAACTTTAATAGTATACCTGATATTCTTGTAAATTTTCTACCGAATACGCACTAGCATTGTGCATTCTAAAGTTGTAGAACAATGATAAATCTAGAAGTTATAGATATATAAATATTCACTTTTGGTCTAGAAAACAAAAACGCCACATTGAGTGGCGTTTTATATTTTTAAAGGCAGTTATCCCTAATCAATGAACTGTTCAAGATACAGGTTCTGTAGGATATGGCTTTAAAGTGGTATTACAAATAAATTGAGCCATACGAATCACCTGGCAGCTGTAACCGTATTCATTGTCATACCAAACATACAACACACAGCGGCTATCTTCTGCAATCGTTGCCAAGGCATCCACAACACCCGCAGCACGTGAGCCCACAAAATCAGATGAAACTGCCTCAGGTGAGTTGCTGTAATCAACCTGTTTTTGCAGATTTGAATGTAGTGCGATATGACGTAGATAGTCATTTAACTGATCACGGTCTGTGGACGCACTTAAATTCAAATTAAGGATTGCCATGGAGACATTGGGTGTTGGAACACGAATCGCATTACCTGTTAGCTTTCCTTCCAGTTCAGGCAAGGCTTTGGAAACTGCTTTAGCCGCACCTGTCTCAGTAATGACCATATTCAGCGCCGCAGCACGTCCACGACGACTACCTTTGTGATAGTTATCTATCAGGTTCTGGTCATTTGTATAAGAGTGAACCGTTTCAACGTGACCGTTATCGATACCATATTTATCCTGAAGCGCTTTCAATACAGGAACGATCGCATTAGTGGTGCAAGAAGCAGCAGACAAAATCGTATCTTCTGGCTGAATATCATGCTGGTTTACACCCATCACAATATTTTTCATATTTTTGCCTGGCGCTGTTAACAAGGCTTTAGCGGCACCTTTGGCTTTCAAGTGACGAGACATCGCCTCTGCATCACGGAACATCCCCGTATTGTCGATGACCAACGCATCATTAATACCATACAGCGTGTAATCAACATCTTCAGGCTGATTTGCAAAAATGACTTGAATGGAGACACCGTTAGCAATAATGCACTGGTTCTCTTCATCCACTTGAATGGTACCCTTAAAGGAGCCATGGACAGAGTCACGACGCAACAGACTGGCACGTTTTTCCAAGTCATTATCGGCCTTACCTTTACGCACAACAATGGCACGAAGGCGCATGCTGTGACCAATACCGGCGCGATCTACCAATTGACGCGCCAGAATTCGACCGATACGGCCAAAACCATACAGAACAACATCAACAGGCTTACGGTTATCGATAGGTCCGATAGCATCCGCTAACTCATCAGCAACAAACTGCTCTAAAGAGCGCCCTGCCGCAGATGAGCGGAACTTAACCGCCAACTTAGCAATATCAACATGCGCATTGTGAAGATCTAAGCCGCTCACCACTTCCAGTACAGGAAAGGTATCCACAACCGACAACTCTTCTTCTTCAACTTGTCTTACAAAGCGATGTGCTTTAATGATATCGATTACAGAACGCTTAACGATGACTCGTCCGTAGACAGAAATTTCAACATTACGCTCACGGTACAATCTACCGATTAACGGAATCATTGCTTCAGCAATCGATTCACGTG
>SLCQ01000067.1 GCA_007125745.1 Nitrincola sp. | reverse complement strand
ATCCGTCAAAATGAAAGAGTCCCATATTGAAGCAAAACCGCTGATATATCTGGCGCCAACGCATAAACTGACGCAAGAGTTTGTCGCTCTCTACTCAGAACTCAACGCCTGAAACTAAGCGACGCTAGGTCGTTTTTGAGAAGGATCTTTGATCCGCAAGGACGCGGAAGACTAACCATCCGCCGTAGAAAAAGCACAACCCAATCAGCAGACTTATCTCGCGCCAGATACTGGAAAGCGGTGCTGCCATCTGGTTCATCGATAAAAAGCCTTGAATCCCTGCTTTGGCTGGAAACGCATAGCTGATGATATCTATCCAGGTCGGCAGACTTTCAACAGGCCACACGAAACCACCCGTAAAGACAATCGGCAAAGAGGTGACAAGCACAACGACGATCACCAGCTCTGGCCTAGGTAATAGATAACCTAGCCAGATGGCGAAGAGCGTCGTGGTGAATAAAAACAGCATGCTGAATGCTAAAAGTTCTATTGGGTTGGCCGCGTGAGGAATGCCGTAGAGCTGAAAGAAAAAACCGAAATAGATCATGGCAAAGAGTAGATAAATGATCACAAAATTGATCAGTCTCATGGGTAGCGTCAGTACTAGAGATGAGTACTGTAATCCAAGTTTTCGTCTAGCTCTATCTTTGATGGTTAAGCTACCGGCAGCAATCAGTAAAGTTTGGTGCAAAATCAGAACAAATACTGCGGGAACGACATAGCTGATATAGCCAGAAGTTGGATTAAACACCGGAATCGTTTTCATCTGCATCGGCATCACTTGGCCGGGAATTAAGGCCGGGTTTTCTCCTTTCATCAAACTGCTGATCACTTGTGTTTGAACTGTCAGCGTGACGGCAGCGGTTAATAGGCCCTCAACCACGTTGCCGTAAATCAGAAAATAGCTGGCATCTCCGGCAAATGACAAATGGGTCGGTTGCCCTAAATAGACATCGCGTTCAAAGAACTGCGGAATCACCAAGAGTCCGTGCACTTCACCGCTTGCCAAAAGGGTTTCGGCTTCAGCAAAGCTAGTGGGGCGAGCTGCTACCCTTACCTGAGGAGTGGCGTCAGCCATTCGAATTAATTGTCTGGCTAAATGGGTACGATCGTAATCAACCACGGCAATCGCTTGTTGACCTGGAACACTCTCTTTGTAGGGAAGCGGATAGAGCAGGGCATAAAATATCAAACCACCGAACACCACTAATAGCACTTCCTTATCTTTGAAGATCTTTTCCAGTTCGCTTAACCATGTCAGCCAAAAAGAGGTTTTATCACTCATAAGCTGATTCGCTCTTTCAGGTTGACCTCTAGCTGTTTCGGTAAACGATAGATTGCCAATGGCAGTAACAGTGAAAAGACAGCCAGCCAACCGAGTGAGGGTAAAAAAGTCAGCAGCGGGGCGCCATGATCCGCAACAGCAACCTGCAGTTCCATAAAGTGTGTAGAGGGCATTAGATTACCCCAGAACTGGGCAAGGCTATTCATGTCACCTCTTGGAAATGTCATTCCCATAAAGGCAAAGGCTGGCGCTAAATAGGCCGAAGATAGGCTAAAAGCGCTTATTTTATTACCCACAATCGCAAGAATTAGGGTGCCGACACTTTGAATTGCCAGTACTTTTAACGCCATGGCAAAGACGATCCAGATGACGTTATCTTCGGGTGACCAGCCGAGGAATACAAAGTAAAACACCAAAAAAAGAATGCCCTGAAGCCATAAAATCAATGCGATCGGTAAAAGTAGCTCAAGGATTTCACCAACACGCTCGTTGAAACGACTGGATAGCGGTGCTCTTTCTAAACGCCAGCAAAGCGCCAGTAAGGTCGATGCGACAATTAAAATTTGCCAAACGGCAGGGGTGATTGAGGTGACTAGAAAGAGCGCGTAGCTCATCCCTGCGTTGTAAAGCGCTGTAATCTGAGGTTGAACGGGAGCGGCGGCACTGATTGCTTCAGGCAAAGAGTAACCCTGCCCGAGTCGCAAAGCGACACCCACTTCTGCCGAGAAGTTCATACTGGTCTGCATCAGTGCTGAAGAGATAAATTTACCCGCTAATAAGTACTGACTGTTGTAAAAAGCCGTGGTTTTGGGGCTAGTAGAGCGGCGCAACTCTTTACCAAAGTCACTCGGAATGATCAGTAGGGCATAGATCTCTCCGCGATGAAGGGCGTCAGCACCTTCTGTTGCGGAGGCGAAAGGGTGTCGCATATCCAAGGAGGGGTGAGCATCCAATTTACGGATCAGTAACCGAGATTCGGCTGTATGATCTAGATCCACGACACCTACCGGTAAATGATGCGGCGTTCCAGAGGCGAAGATCGCAATAAATAACAGTGCAGACAGGGGCGGTAAAAAAATCACCAAAGCCGCTAGCCAAGGGTGTTCCTTGAGCGCACGCCACCCCGTCCAAGTGTTAGCGCTGGGCATTCGCTCGACCTGCTTCTGGCGGAAGATCGAGAAGTACACTCATGCCTGCTCTTAAGCCTTGAATAGGTTCGACAGGGTGCATTTCCACTTCAAAAGTCCGCATATCAAAACCGCGACCGGGAACTGTCGCTCTCCAGGTGGCAAAATCTCCCATGGCGGCCACATGGTTGACTCTGAAACGAGCTTTTTTATCTAGAGCGGGAATTTCCAACTCAAACTCAGCGCCTTCCGGTACGAATCGAAGCAGATCTTCACGCACATTAAACACCGCCCAAGCATCCTCTAAGTCGGTGATCATCACCACAGGGAATCCCTGGGGTACCAGCTCTCCTGGATTTAACAGAACATTGCTGACAATACCGCTGGCATGAGCAAAGGCTTTGGTGTCATCCAACAGTTCTTCAATTTCGTCACGTAAACTACTGGTAATATCTTCACCCGCTTGTGTAGCGGTACGTGCCTCTTCACGGGGGCCTGCTTCAGCGAGTTTTAAAATTTCACCAGCCGTGATGCGAGTTTGCTCAGCAACACGCAGCATGGTGAAGGCTTCATCGAGTCGTTGGCGAGCAATGACGCCTTCTTCAGCTAGTGTTCTGACACGTTGGTAGGTGGTTCGTGCCATATTTTCAGCGGCTTGGGCTTTGGCAAATTCACTGCGTGCAGCGGCAATTTTCTCTTCGCGAGTGCCGCCGTCAACAGCTTGAGCGATAGATCGACTGATGGTGTCCAGGGCGTCGACTTGAGTGAGTTTCGCTTCAAGTTCTGGACTGTCGATGCTGAACATCAGATCACCCACCTTCACTAGATCACCGCGGCGTACCTCAACTTCACCCAATCGGCCAGGGACTTTTGACGACACCATATACTGTTGTGCTTCGATCTGTCCTTGGAGTCTTAGTGTTGGAGTGCTGTAGCTTTGCCAAAAGACGATTGAAACAGGAATGGCGATCACGATCAGTAGCAGGAGTATGGATAGACCGAAAAGTTTTGGCTTATTCACTGAACAGGCACTCCGTTATTGAGGTAAGTGAAGAAAGACTCCTGTTGACCACTTAAGCTGAGGAGTTCTGCAAATGAAAGCACGAAGCGAAATGCCGCAGCATCACGACGGGTTTGTGTAGAAGACAAAAAGGTCTGCGCATCAATGACGTCCAATGATCGCCCTAGGCCCTCGCTAAAGGCGAGTTCCTGCAATCGTAAGCTTTCTTTGGCCAGTGCTACGGTGCTTTCTAGGTCTCTGTATTCTTCCAGTGCGTGACGTGCTTCTCGGTATTGATGATCCAAGAGTAAGTCTAATTGACGTTGAGCCGCTCGTTGATGGTGTTGGATTTCAATCACGGTGCTACGTGCCGCTTCAACTTTGCCACTCCGGCCACTGCGATCAACCAAAGGAATGTTAACGCCCAAACCGACGAACCAATCGGGTGTTAAGTCACTGGCAATAGAGTTGTCTTCATAAAGGTTGTAACTACCAAACATAAAAACATTCGGCTGGTACAAACCTCGACTGGCTTTTTCAATACTTTCGGCCTGAGATTGCTTGGTGGCTAGCAGACGCAGTGCAGGATGATTCTCAAGGCCTGCTTTAAAATATTCCAATGGCGGAAGTTCATTCAATGTAAACAGTGGTGATGAGGGTATGGGGCCTTTGTTGATAGTATCAAGTGGCGCATGAATTAAGGATGCTAAGGTTTGCTGGGCGGTATCACGTTGTTCCCTTACAGTGCGAGTTGTGATCTTGGAGCGATCGTAAGAGGCTTGCGAAGCGAGGAGTTCGACTCTAGCAATTTGTGACTGTGCTTCGAGTGCTTGAGCCGATCGAAAATGTTGGGACAGCATCGATTCAGCTTGTTCTTGTGTCGCCAGTGCATGTTCAGCCATCACTAGGCCGAAATATGTCGTGACTAAGTTGCTGAAGCGAGTTCGATAAATCTCTTCAAGTAATAAGTTTGCCTCTTCATTACCAAGGCTAAGCAATTCTCTAGCCGTGGTAATTTTGCCGCCGGTATAGAGGGGCCAGAACATTACCAGTGAGCTACGCGATACATTGCGTTGTGTGGCGGGTGTACGAAAGATATCAGGACCACCGGCAAGGTTAATAAGGTCAGAACCAATTCTAGAGTCTGCAATGCTACTAAGAGGATTTAAGGCTAGCGCATCCAACTCAACCGGACTATCAAGCCGTGTGTAAGAAGCCACAAGATCGATTTGTGGCATCAATAAACTATCGCTCGATGACAAGAGCGCAGCCGCCCTTTGTTGAGCGGCTTGGCCAGCGGCAATTTTATCGTCCTGGATGCGAAGTTGGTTCCATGCATCTTGTACAGAGATCTCTTGTTGCGCTGTTGTTAGCGTTGATGCAAGCGCCAAAACGATAAAAAAACTACTTAATTTGATTGAATTATTCAACCGCGTTCTTCCTTAAAATTGTTCGATACATGAATTTGTTTTTGTACGGTTAACTCAATTGAACTATTATAAACATTGATCCAATACTATCAAAAAAATGTACTAGTGTTAGGGAATAATAATTTTTCTACTTAAGGGTTCTGAACCTACCTTGGTTCGTAAGGATTATAAATGCCTTTACAGTCATCTTCTCATGATCTGTTGCACAACCAATCATTTCACTCAAGTGGCTCATGTTCATGTGGTTCTCCATTCCTACAGGTGTTCCATAAACGCATTATGGCTGACCTTACTCGACGACAAATGCTCGGTGGTATGGCTTCGGTGATGGCGATGTTTTCAGGTGTCGCGACCACATTAACTCACTCTGGTGATCATCCGTCTCAAAAAAAACCAATCTTGCTAATCAATGCCAAGCTGTTTGATGGTTATTCGGGTACGTTAAATGAAGGTGTTTCGGTTCGTGTCAATGACGGAAAAATTGATGCGGTTTTGTCGACAGGTCAAGATGCTGGTGATGTGAATATTATTGACTGTGGTGGTCGTGTGCTAATGCCGGGTCTGATTGATGCGCACTGGCATACGACCTTGGCTGCCATTACTCAAATGGATGCGATGACGGCAGATACTGGTTATGTTCACTTAGTTGCGGCGCAAGAGGCTGAGCGCACCTTAATGCGGGGTGTCACTACGGTTCGTGATGTAGGTGGCCCTTCATTTGCGTTAAAACGTGCCATCGATGAAGGTATCGTCCAGGGCCCCAGAATTTTTCCAGCGGGTGCAATGATCTCTCAAACTTCTGGTCATGGTGATTTTCGACTACGTCATGATGTTCCAAGAGGTACCAATGCTCCGCTGACTGAAATAGAACGTCAGGGTGTGGCGATGATTGCTGATGGTGAAGCTGAAGTGTTACGTCGCACGCGGGAGCAGTTGATGCTAGGAGCCACTCAAATTAAATTGATGGCAGGAGGTGGTGTTGCTTCAATTTATGATCCTCTTGATAGCACCCAATTTACTGAGAGGGAAATTCGTGCAGCCGTCGAAGCAGCCGAAGACTGGGGCACATATGTTATGGTTCATGTCTACACATCTCGCGGGATTCAGCGTGCTTTAAAAGCGGGCGTCAAGTCAATTGAGCATGGACAGCTTGCCGATGAAGAGGCGGTTCGTATGATGGCTGATCATGATGCTTGGTGGAGCCTTCAGCCTTTCCTTCAAGATGAAGACTCCAATGTTTATCCCGATGCTGCTAGACGAGAATCTCAACGGCAAGTTGCTGTTGGTACCGTCAAAGCCTATGAAATGGCACAAAAATATAGTGTTAAAACAGCATGGGGAACTGACATACTTTTTAATCCAAAAAATACGCCTAATCAATTGAATCACCTTGCCAAACTCACGCGCTTCTATGATCCCCTGACTGCATTAGCAATGGCAACGGGGCAAAACGGTGAGCTGTTAGCGCTGTCAGGACCGAGAAACCCCTATCCCGGCGTGTTAGGAAAGATAGAGCCTGGTGCACATGCTGATTTATTGGTCGTTGATGGTGATCCAAGCGTTAGTTTGGATTTTTTACGAGATCCTGACCAGAACATACGCATGATTATGAAAGCGGGGCGCATTTACAAAGATACTCGTTGAGATGAATTGGATATTTGCACGTTTCAGTTTAGTGATCGAATATGGAATTTTTATGACAAGAGAAAAGCAATTTAAGCCTCAGTTAATAGCATTGATAGCGGTTTCTGCCCTTACGTTACCCACCATAAGTCAGTCGTGCACATCACTTGTTTATAAAGATATGCAGGGTGCACCTTACGCGGGTAGAACCATGGAATTGCCAATGGAGTTGCCCTATAAAGTAGCATTCTTCCCACAAGGCACACATTTCTCATCCAAGGCTGAAAAGCATCCAACTCTCAACTTTGAAGCAAAACACTCTTTTATATCCATCACGGTTCCAGATCCAGTTAGCAAAGACCTAAAAGTTACAGACGGCATGAATGACCAGGGCCTTAGTTTCAGTGTGCTTGCTTACGCTAGTACAGAAGGTCCACAGGATATGGTTGACAAGACACATTCGGCCTTGGCTGCGATTGATTTGGGTACTTGGGTGCTATCTCGATTTGGTTCAGTTGATGAGGTAAAAACGGCTTTAAATGAGCAGCCTGTGTTAGTGACAGCATTGCTACCTATGGGTGCCCTTAAAACACCTTTTCATTACACCATCCATGACGCTATGGGTCACTCATTAGTTATAGAGTTCGCTAATGGCGAGCAAACCGTATATGACAATCCAATAGGTGTCATGACGAATGGCCCTGAGTTTTCTTGGCACCTTACTAATCTAAACAATTACACCTTCTTGAATAATGTTGACCAGTCCGAGCTTGAGCTAGCTGGAGTCCAGTTGCGTCAACCTGATTCAGGAATAGCGACGGCTGGCTTACCCTCGTCCAATACTTCAGTTGGTCGTTTCGTCAGAGCTGTCTACTATTCTCAGTTTACTGAAAAAGCCAAAACCCCTGATGAAGCGATTCATATGTTAGCTCACATTATGAATAACTTTGATCGCCCTAGGGGTATTTCTATTGATCATCGCTTCAAAGGTGCCGCTCAAGATATGGTGGCTCCTGAGGTTAATCAGCACCCTACTTATACAACAGAATACACATCATGGACATCATTAGCCGATCTGCAACGATTGCAGTTTAGTGTGAGACCCCATGACAGTCTTAATTACGTCACTTTTGACCTAGGAATGTTAAAAGAGACATCTGAAACGAAGGTTGTGCCCTTAAGTGAATTTGCCAGTATTTCTCATGATGCTACCAATATTTTAACAATGGAATAATAACTTATGAGTATAAATAAGACTTATCAGCCCACTAT
>SLCQ01000155.1 GCA_007125745.1 Nitrincola sp. | reverse complement strand
GTGTGGGGTCTCCCCATGTGAGAGTAGGTCATCGCCAGGCACTTAATATAAAAGAAAGGGTCATCTATTGGATGGCCCTTTTTTATATGCGTTTTCTGCATACGCGCCATCCTTGGCGCTAAAGTTACCCTAGCTTTTTACACTATCTCAGTGTTAAATATAGCGTTCTTATTTTGTGAAATAACAGGTCGCTTTGATGTTTACTGAAGAAGATATAAGGCGCATTGCTTGGCAGTGTCGTCGTGGTATGTTGGAATTAGATGTACTTCTTGAGCCTTTTGCTAAAGAAGCTTTTCCTAGCTTATCTTTTGATGACCAGCAACGTTTTGTAAAGCTACTGGATTGTGAAGATCAAGATATGTTTGTTTGGTTCATGGAAAGAGACCAGCCTTCAGACCCTGACTTGCAACGGATTGTGAGGATGATTCTTGAGCGGGTTCAGCCATCTTAATGTTGATATAGGCTTTTCACCTAAACTGATCTGCGCAGTTGGACTTTGTCATTTGTCTGCGGTTATTGCTATTGTAATGGCCGATATTCCAATGACGCTGTCTTTATTATGCATCGTGATGGTGTTGTGCTTTTTTCATCTGACTTTACATGAGCTAATGCTTAAGCAAACAGCTATTGTAGGCATAGAAGGCTCAATCAAAGATAATCATTTGATACTCATCGATCGTGTAGGAAACGAATATATTTTAAGCGAGATTCAACACTTCAGTACAACTCCTTTCATGATACTGATGAAGTGCTTAGATCAGCATAGCAAACAACTTTGGGTATACATACCTAAAGATGCAGTATCGGTGGATGCATATCGGCGCCTTAATGTATATCTGAATTTTGCTTTTGCCTTACAGCGTCAGGCCAGCAAAAATTCCTAGGAGTGACTATCGTATCAAGGGTTTCAGATGATAGAGATGGGTAATCTTTTGTATAATGGAGACCTCGACTTTCCTTTCGTTGCATAGCTGAAATAATGATAAGTTCAGCAACGGTAGCCAGATTACGTAACTCTATTAAGTCACGACTGATTTTGTAATTAGAATAGTATTCAGCAATCTCTTGTTTCAACAGTTGAATGCGGTGTTTTGCTCGCTCAAGTCGTTTTGTAGTTCGCACAATTCCAACATAATCCCACATAAAGCGTCTTAACTCGTCCCAGTTGTGAGAAATGATGACATCCTCATCGGAATCTGTTACTTGAGATTCATCCCAGTCAGGTAGTTGATAATCCTCATCCTGATATTGACTGATACTTGATGCGCTAATGTGAGCTGCCGCCGATCGTCCATACACAACGCACTCCAGTAATGAATTCGATGCCAATCTATTCGCACCGTGTAGACCTGTAAAGGCTGTTTCTCCAATCGCGTAAAGACCTGCTATATCGGTACAACCTTGCTCATCTGTAATGATTCCACCACAGGTATAATGAGCCGCTGGAACGACCGGTATCGCTTCTTGTGTAATGTCGATACCAAAATCAAGACAGCGTTCATAAATGGTTGGAAAATGATCTTTTATAAAGCCTGCATCACGATGTGAAATATCCAGATATACACAGTCACAGCCAAGACGTTTCATTTCATGGTCGATTGCTCTGGCGACGATATCACGCGGTGCTAGCTCACCACGATGATCAAACCTCTCCATAAAACGACTACCATCGGGTAATTTTAATACGCCTCCTTCACCTCTCACGGCTTCTGTTATTAAAAAGGACTTCGCTTTAGGGTGGTAAAGGCAGGTTGGATGAAATTGATTAAACTCCATATTGGCGATGCGGCATCCGGCGCGCCATGCCATAGCAATACCATCACCTGTAGTGCCATCGTTATTACTGGTGTAAAGATAAGCCTTAGAGGCTCCTCCTGTTGCCAAAACCACAACCGGTGCCTTGAAGGCTATGACATGGCCTGATTGATGGTTGAGTACATAGGCTCCAATACATCGATTATCAGTCATTCCTAGTTTACGTCGTGTGATCAGATCGATAGCAATATGGTATTCAAATATTTTGATATTCTTGTGATTAAGTGCATTCTCGATAAGTGTTTGGTGAACGGCTCTACCCGTTGCATCAGCGGCATGAATGATCCGCCTGTGAGAATGACCACCCTCACGCGTTAAGTGATAACCTTGATTATCACGCGTAAAGGGGACACCTTGGTCAATTAACCAATGAATCGCTTCTGGCCCGTTTGTGATGGTATGTTTCACTGCATGAGGACGACTAAGCTTTGCGCCTGCCATCCAAGTATCTTGCGCATGGTTTTCAACGTTATCCTGTGGGTCGAGAACAGCTGCAATACCACCTTGAGCAAGCCACGTTGAGCCCGCTTGCAATGTCCCCTTGCTTAGAAGTGCAACTCTAAGGTGATCGGCGAGTTGCAAAGCTAGGGTTAGGCCTGCCGCTCCACTACCTATTACCAGAACATCGAAATTACTTGCTTCAGTCATGGCTCGTCCAATTCAGTAGAATCTTGAAGGTGTATTATGCACTATACGTTTGTCGTATGTATAAAGTTTTCCCGAAGGTTGAACTTCTGCTGTTTCCCGTAATCAAAAAAGTGAACATAATTCTTAGGCGCTAGTCTTGAATGACGGTTAGTGAAGCCACATACTCAGTAACTTATGATTCCAAAGGTCATCTTAACTGTCTTTTAAGGATTTAAAGTGTCGAAAGAGAGCCAAGTAAACGCTGATCAACTGTTAGTTGAGCGTGTACAAGCCGGAGATAATCGTGCCTTTGATCTGTTGGTGAAAAAGTATCAACACAAGATTATTGGTCTGATCTCTCGCTATATTTACGACCATCATGAAGCCATGGATGTTGCCCAAGAAGCCTTTATCAAAGCGTATAGGGCGTTGCCTAAGTTTCGAGGTGATAGTGCGTTTTACACTTGGTTATACCGAATTGCGATTAACACGGCTAAAAATCATATAGTCGCGAGAGGGCGCCGTCCACCTGACACCGATGTCGATGCGGAAGATGCACAATATTTCGAGTCAGATTCTGATCTTCGTGATATTGAAAATCCTGAGAATGCTCTTTACAAAGATGAGCTGGAAAAGGTGATCAATCAAGTGTTAGAAAAGTTGCCCGAAGATTTACGAGTCGCACTGACTCTTCGTGAGTTCGAAGGGTTAAGTTATGAAGAGATTGCAAAGGTCATGGACTGTCCTGTTGGCACGGTGAGATCCCGTATCTTTAGAGCGAGGGAAGCTATAGATAATGAGATTGCTCCGTTACTTAGAAATGACTGAGTTACGTGCGTCGTTAGCGCTGAGGTGACAGCATGAGTGGTGAAAAAGAAACGCTATCTGCACTAATGGATGGTGAAGTTAATGAGTTAGAGTTACGTCGCTTGCTGAAAAGTAATCAGCTTGCTGGTGATCTTGCTGGACGTTGGCACCGGTATCATCTGGTCAGTGCCGCCATGAAACGGCAATCGATTGTTACTGATGATATTAGTGACTATGTAATGTCCGCTCTACAAGACGATAATATGCAAACGGATAGCCCGCACGCCGTGCACTCATCTTCAGAAGGTTCGGTGTCTCCATTTTCCGGCATGATGAAATCATTTATGAGCATGGGGGTTGCGGCTTCTGTTACTGCTGTTGTTATCTTAGGTCCTTCTTGGATAGCACAAGAGCAACCAGCGCATGAGGTAACAACACAATCTTCAATCACATCACAGCCCACGGCCGTGATGTCTGATACGACTCGTCCTAATGGATTACTGCAACCTGTAACCTTTGGACAACAGTCCTCTTTCTTAAGTTCGCCACAATCATTAGGACTTAATGATGATATGATTCGTTCGCCACAAGGCTCACAACGTTATATTGATCAACATATTTCTCTCATTGAGTCCAAACCTCTAGAGTGGGGCTTAGCATGGTTGCCTGAGGGGTATCATAACATACGTCATGAATCTACGCGTGCAGGCGAAGTGATGGTTTTCTCCAATGGTCAAAAAGCTTTCTCTGTTAGTGTTGAGCGTTTGGGTATGCAAACAATGCCTGAAGGTGTCATAGACGCAGGTGACTTTATTGCGCTTGGACAAGTTGCTGATGATCATTTCGTGACGGTAGTGGGTGATATGCCCATGATGGTTGCTGAACGTATCGCGGCTGCTGTTCAAACGACACAGCAGTGATGATATAGAGGCGAGGGCTGTCTGTGATTGAAGAGGTCGCTGAGGTAGTTGAAGTTGGATCAACACACCTTTTTGTAAGGTCAGCTAGGCTCAGTGCCTGCAATGGCTGTCAAGCAAGCGACAATTGTAGCCAGCGTAGTCTGGCAAAACTGTTTGGAAATCATCATGTGCTGATTCGATTGTCAAATCCTGAATCGCTTCCTGTTCGTGTGGGTCAGTCGGTGGTGGTTGGCTTGCACGAGCGGGCATTACTGCTCTCTTCTGTGGTTATGTACTTGGTCCCCTTGCTTTTTTTGATTCTTTTTGCCGTTTTAAGTGCTACGTTTTTTCAGCAAGAATCATTCATAATTGCGTCAACACTCATGGGTTTGCTTTTGGGTTTCCTTATGAGCCGGAAACTTTCTAAAAAACTCTTGTCAAACGCAAACTACACACCAAAACTTGTAAGAATAGCTCAATAATCATTGAAAAAGGTCTTATTATGAAAAAAGTACACTGGTTGATTGGGTGCTTGTTGGTGATGATGTTGTTTTCAAATCATGCGCTTGCACAACACTTGCCCGACTTTAAAACACTGGTTCGTGACTCCTCTCCAGCGGTTGTGAACATTAGTACTGTGCAAAAAGCCCCCGACGAATCATCCGATCCTTTTAGTCATTTCCGTGGTCCTGGCGGAGATGATATGCCCGATATATTTAGGCATTTCTTTAGAGGGTTTCCAGATATATCACCTTCGCCCAGGCGGGGCAACCCTTCTCCACGATCGCTAGGTTCAGGTTTTATCTTATCCGCGGATGGGTATATTTTGACTAATCATCATGTTATTCGTGATGCTGAACAGGTTATCGTACGTCTAAGTGATCGTCGTGAGCTAGAAGCAGAGGTGATTGGTTCAGACCCTCGCTCTGATGTAGCTTTGTTAAAAATTGAGGCTGATAATCTGCCTTATGTTAATACCGGACGCTCTGCAGATGTTGAGGTGGGTGAATGGGTGCTGGCGATCGGTTCTCCTTTCGGATTCGATCACAGTGTGACTGCTGGTATTGTCAGTGCTACTGAGCGTTCATTGGCGAATGATACCTATGTGCCGTTTATTCAGACAGACGTCGCCATTAATCCCGGTAATTCGGGAGGGCCTTTGTTTAATCTCGATGGAGAAGTCATTGGTATCAACTCTCAAATTTATACGCGATCAGGTGGTTTCATGGGCTTATCTTTTGCGATACCCATTGATGTCGCGATGGAAGTTGCTGATCAACTGCGAGACTCCGGTAGTGTTGCTCGAGGGTGGCTTGGCGTTGTGATTCAAGAGGTGAATCGTGACTTGGCAGAATCGTTTGGACTCGACAAACCTTCTGGTGCACTGGTCGTTAATGTTCTGTCGGACAGTCCAGCTCAGTCAGCAGGGTTGCGTGAAGGTGATGTGATTCTTGAATTTAACGGCAATGAAATCGCCCGCTCTTCTGATCTTCCACATCAAGTGGGTCGTATCCGTCCGGGCGAAAAAGCAGATGTGAGCGTCATGCGTGACGGGCGCATGCAGACAATCACTGTGACCATCGGTTTACTTCCTGATGAAGATGAGTTGGTGCAACGAAGATCAGGTTCAACAGATACTGAAACTGATACGGCAACAGCACTGGGTATCGTTGTATCTCCATTAACTCAGGAGCAACGTGATCGCTGGAGTCTGAATTCTGGAGTCGTGGTGACACAGGTAGAAGACGGCCCTGGTGCTCAAGCAGGCCTAGTCACGGGTGATGTTATTACCATGCTTAAGGGCGAACGTATCGAAACAGTCGAACAGTTTTACGAGATCGTCGCATCACTTCCGGATGATCGTGCCGTACCGATGCGCATAGTGCGTAGAGGAAGCGCTATGTTTATTCCTCTTAGATTGAACCCCTAAACTTCGTGATATCTGATTAAACATGTAGTCGCAACTCGGCTACATGTTTAACTATTTTGTTTTTTCTATAGACAGTATCTTATGTATGTATTTATTGAGGGAATCCTGAGCTATGATTAGTGTTTGAAACTCAAATATTGGATGCCTTGGGTCGTATGGATGACTTTTCTATTTAGAGCGGGTCTACTGATTTTTCTCTACTCTCTGCTATGGCAGCTCGCATCTTTTTTTGAAATTGGCCGCCAAGTTAGCGCGTTTTACCCTGCCGCTGGCGTGATTCTCTATTTTGTTTATCGATTTGGACCAGCCTACATTCCTGTGAGCGCAATTGCGATTATGATCGGCGCCCATCCCGTGGAGCCCATTTGGGATTGGGGAGTGTTGCAAGTAACAATGGCAATCCGTCAGTTGCTATTTTATTCTTGCTTGGGTCTTATATTAAGAAAAGTCCAACTATTTAAAATGCCCCTGATACGACTAAGCTCTGTCAGTATTTTGATCAGCGGTCTGTTAGTTACCACCTTGTTGTCCGCTATTGTCGCGACCTTCCTGATGGATCATTATTTATCACTTAACTCTCAAGAGCGCTTACATGTTTTGGTATCTTTCTGGGTGGGGGATCTTGGTGGTGTATTGATGTTTATGGCTAGTGTGAGTCTATTTCTCGACTATTACGAAAAAGCCAATCGTGACGAAGATCTTTTCATTAATGGTTATCTGCGCCCAGTTATCTTGTTGGTTGTGATTTCGACGGTAACGACGCTTCTGTTTATTATTACTGGCTTGCAACCTGAATACAGTCGATTTGGTTATCTCATCTTACTACCAGTGGCATGGGCTGCTAGTTTTTACGGTATGCGCTTTGCTTTATTTACTGCGATCTGTGTCAATATAACGGCCATAGGTCATTACATATTGCTCGGTCTGGATGCCTATCCAGCGATTGAGTTACAAACACTGTTCAGTGTTAATTTAGCAATGGCGATGTTATTGGGCGCTTCTTTAGAAGAGCGTCGTTTAGCGATGTTTGATGCATCTCATGATCCGCTTACACAGATGCTGAACAGAAGGGCCTTGTTCAGTGAGGGAAATGCACTGCTAGAACGGTGCAAGCGTCAGGGACGAGAGATGGCGTTATTAATGATCGACCTTGATCACTTTAAGACTGTTAATGACCACTGGGGGCATCAGGCGGGAGATCAGGTGTTAATGGATGTGGCTGAATGTTGTCGTAAAGTATGTCGACATACAGATATACAGGGAAGAATAGGTGGAGAGGAGTTTGTTTTGTTATTAGATGATGCTACGCCTGAACAGGCTTATACGGTGGCTGAGCGGCTTCGTCATTCTATTAATAAAGTGATAGTTCCTGGAACCAAACAGGCAATCTCTACCAGTATTGGTCTAAGCCATTTATTGAATCAAGAGGATAGTTTAGAGGATTTATTGCGACAAGCAGATGTAGCACTTTATCAAGCTAAAGAAGCGGGTAGAAACCAGTGTAGAAGTGTCATGATTAGCCCGACACCCAGTGTATTAAGCGAAATGGCAAGCTAGTAGAGTATTCATGACCCGAGCTTCCTTGTTAAAGGCGCTATACCCGTAGCTCATTGCTCGCTTTAGATCGCCAAGCGGGTGGCTTCAAGGTACAATACGGCAATTTTAT
>SLCQ01000071.1 GCA_007125745.1 Nitrincola sp. | reverse complement strand
TCAGGAATTTCTCCATATGGATATCTGCTTCAAAGACACGCCCTTGCATCAAGGCGCTAATGGCTGAATCGATCATCGGTGGAGGGCCGCACAGATAGGCTTTATGACCAGCAAATTTACCGTCAAAATGATCAATAGCGGCTTCATGAACATAACCCGTAAAACCTTGCCACTGATCTTCAGCCGAAGGGGCATTTAAAGCCGGGATGTAATGAAAATTACTGTGTTTTTCAGCCAGCTCGGTTAACAGATCCCGGTTATAGAGCTCAGACAGATTTCGTGCGCCTTGGAACAGATAGATTTGACGTGTATCGCCCTGCTCCAAGAGATCCATAATCATCGACTGAGGGCTGGATAAACCTGATCCACCGGCGATAAAGATCACATCTTTAACATCCGACTTACGCACAAAGAACTGCCCGTAAGGTCCTGACAGTGACAGTTCATCACCCTCTTTTAGGGTTTCATGCAACCAGGTCGTCGCCGCACCGCCAGGTACTAATCGCACATGGAGTTCGACAATCGCTGAATGAGATGGCGAGTTAGCAATAGAAAAAGCGCGACTGCCTTCCACATCAGGTATTTCCAGATTGATATACTGCCCCGCTTGAAAGGTGATCGGATGATCCAATTCAAGCGTGATCCCTTTAATAGTGGGGGATAGATCATCAATCTTGATCACTTTGGCGCTAAAGTCTTCAACAGAATAGCCTTCAAAGTCGGGATCAACATCGATATCCGCTTCTATCACGAGGTCAGATTCAGGAATGGCACAGCAAGCCAATACCTTACCTTCGTCACGCTCAACATCCATTAAGGCAAAGGGTGATGCATTGCCTAGATCTGCATCACCTTCCACCACTTGAACTTTGCAGGTACCACAAGTGCCATGACCACAGGCAAACGGCAACCAAACGCCTTGACGGAGCGCAGCATCCAAGATGGTTTGCCCCTCTTCTACTTCGATCACATCACCCGTAGGTTCCACTGTCACTTCGTAAGTCATGACCTGCTCCTTAAACCGCTTTGCCCTGAAACCCTGTCAGCTCAGGTGTTTGGAATCTCAATACCGATTTGTGGCCCACACCTTGTGCTTGCAGTGACTGGTTGAGATCGGGGGTGAAAGATTGGTTATCCAGCAACCAAGTCGCTTTTTCCCAATTGATTATTGCGAACTCTTCATGCAGTCCAAACGCTTCGGGCATGACTTGGTCACGCAACTCGGCAAAGGTCATGGTCGGCGGCAGTGCATAAGCAAAGGGCGCACAGAACATCAAGTGACGATCCCAAGCGACATACACAATTTGATTTCCGTGAAAATTTTCAACTCTGTCCCGTGCCTGCACTTTGTAGTCAGGCGTAATGGCTCTTACTGACATAATCGTTTCCTATCTCTGAAGCCACCGAAGTGGCTCGCATCTTGAATGACTCTGAGGAGAATTAAGCGACACCTTTCCACTCTTTCCAGCGCTGCTCATCGGGTGAGCCCTTGATGTCCAAGTTGTCAGCACCGAGGTTAAGTTTGTAGTAGTCGCGCAGTACTTCTTCCACGCTGGCACCACCACAGTTACCTTGATAAATCTGATGCACAGGCAACCAGGACTGAACATACTTTTCAGGCTCTTCATCAAAGATGTGTTTACAGCCGTCAGAACAGAAGTGGTATTTCTCTCCTTCGTAATCGCTTGAGCGATAGGCAATTTGGGTCGGATCGTCCATCTCGGTAAAGCCCATCGGAATCTGACAGGTGGTACAGAGTTGCGGCAGTGCCTGGCTGTAGAAGCGCTTACCTTCCGCTTCCATTTTCTTCGCCAGCTCCCAACGGGGACGATAGTATTTGTCAAAGGTATCGGGGTATTTTTCACTTAACCAATCCAGCTCTTCATCACTGGGAATCCAGGTGTGGAAACCAGCGGCGTGGCCGTAGTTGTAGAAAATCCACCAAGCTTGATGAGAAACGTGCTCTTTCTCTTTTTCAGTCACTTCAACAAACTTCGGCATACGGATGCCGTAGCGAGCCAAGTCTTTGAATAGCGCACCACCTGCCTCTTCAAAGTAGACTTCCCAGGCTTCTTTCCAGGACATCACTTTGTTTGGCAGCATGTAGTCCATCATCATCGCAACAATGGATAGCAAGCGCGTGCCACGCCAGAACCATTTATCAATCCATTTCTGCACGATAGGCACGTTGTCTTCGTGTTGCTCGAGCAAGAACTTGATGATTTCCAAGCCTAAGGTCATATGGCGTGCTTCATCGGACTGCGCAGAGAAACCGAACGTACAGGTCGCCATGTCGCCGTTATGGGCCGCACCCGACATAAAAGGAACGAACAACAGGTTGGTTAAGACGTATTCAAAACTGAAGCTGATGGCAATCAGGAACTCAAATGGCCCTGCACTGCGCGCATCGTCAAAGAAAGACTTAGGCACTGACAAGTACCACACGCGATCATGCATATGCGTCCAATCCTGAAAGCCATCAAAGTACTTGTTGTAGTGGCTCATGGCGTGAATCTGCGTTTGCACATGACGCAATTCATCGATTGATTGCATCTGGCAAGCCACACGAGCACCCGCACCGCCAAACTGACGACCGACATGGGCATAACCTTGGTAGGCTTGGTATTCTAAAGGAGAGACACCGGTTAAAAAGATTTTAATGGCATTCACATAACGCGCATCCGTGACATTTAAATGGCCATTATTTTGTGCAAATGCATCAAATATAGCGTAGAGTTTTTTCTCTTTTTCAGCCTGGTATTTCCAGTAGGCATCCATGGTTAATCTGAAAGGATCTTCCCATTTAGACCAATCGGTAATTTTGATACCTTCAAACTCTTCGTATGGAAACGCTTTTTTACGATCGACATAGGAATATTCCCAGTCAAGATCACGTGTTAATAGTCGATACTTATCTTTTAAATTAAGTTTTTTAGCTGACATTTTCTGGCCCTTTTTATTTTAATAACAATCAAACATTCCAGCTTAAACTGAGCTGATCATCATCTTCATCGACATTGCCACCCAGTGTGATGAGGTTGAGATGTAACTCTTGAACATCCCAGTCACGTCCCATTTTTTCTTCGACGGTTTCACGTTTAACAACCAGATAGTTTTCATTCTCGATGCGAATCATGGCGGGTTGATGAATCACCGTGGCATCCGGGTTGTCTTCTTCAATCGCTTCGATGATGTAACGTGACTCGTCGTTGTCTTGTAACGCGATATATACTTTGGACATCTTGCTAAACCCCTTAGGCTGTTATTCCGGCTTTTTTAATGCGCTTTTCAAGTTCAGCAACGGCCAAATTAAACGCTTCTGGTTCAAGCAGTTCTTGAATAACAGGCTTCAAGGCATCCAGCACTTTCGACTGCCATTTTTCAGTCCAAGCATGCAGCAGGGCTTTATTCTCATCTGATTCTGATGCAACCGTTTTCAGCACAGAATCGAACCATTTGTTTACATCCTTGTTCCAAGCCTGCATAAACTCTGTCAACATAGCGATGTCACGACCACCCATTGCCGCGAGCTTGCCATCCAGTTGCTCGTAGAAAAGGTTGAACACCAACGTATCCATGACCAGGTTCTGCGCCAGCACCACTTCGAACCAGTCTTCGACAGTGGTCATCTCTTCGCACAGCGCACGCATACCCTGCCAGGCAGGATTTTCCATCCAGTGCTGCTTGGATTCGATTAAGGATTGACCGGTATTACCATCCAGCATCAGACCGATACGTGATAAGTATTGAGCAATACCCAAGCGATCCATGGCGTTATATAACAGGGCTTGAGTTATCGCCGTACCATAACCGAAAGCACAGCCGTACATATTGTTTAAATTAGCGGTGTTTTCGATATGTCTTAGGGGTATTAAATAAGTAATAAGTAGGTTTTTAACATCATCACTTAAATAGTCTGCCAAGTTACGCTTTTCGAAAAAGCCATAACTACTTTCTGCCGCTTCCTGCATTTTGGCGCGTTGTTGAACATAAGCACCATAATAGAATTGGCGTGGATCTTTTAACGCATACCAATCTTCCATGACGACTTTGGTACGGTTTTTATCGTTCAATTCAAATTCAGGTTGCCATAGTGGGCGATAATGAAAGTTAGTTTCTGCCTGCAGGTCATAGGTTGCTTCCTGATAACGTGAAGCGGGTTTATCACCAAATCGACGTTCGATATTGGCAAAGGTATTGCGCACTGGCTCCAGTGTTGAAGTTTTAATTTCAATGGTCATAAGCGTCACTCAAAGTTGATGTTATTGTTATTCAACAGAACGGTTGTGATTCTTGCTCATTAGCGTGTCTTCGCCGTAACGCCACTTTTCTAATTCCGCATCAACTTCCGCCATCTGCTCATCGGTCATGTGAATGACGTGATTGTTTTTACAGAAGGCTTCAAATGCGACGGGTGGCATAATCAGCTCAACAAAAAGAGAGGGATCTTCGATCGCAAAATCGAATTCGACAAAACGGGCACCCGGCTCACTACGAACCCGAATGTATTTTTTCAGGCCATCGACACCTGTTCGAGGACGGGGCGAGGGGTTGTGGTAAACATGCAAATCTGGCATTGCGTAACCTCTGACTTTTTATGTTGTTATGTCGTCATTGTCAGAAGTGTTAGAGCAAAGGCTGTGCCATTTTGAAATAATGGCTATCAATCCCCAGCAAGAAAAATTTAAATCATTGAAATTAAATAAAATTTAAAATCACATAGATCAAAAGTTATTTAGAGGTATGTTTTTAAATGAGCGGCTAAGGTGAAGAGTGTTAATGAAATGATGAAATGATAAACTCAACTTCATCATTTCATTAATTGTTTAGAGTTGATCAGAATAAGGGTGATTCTCTGCTTCTAGTGTTTCATGGTAGGTTTCTACACGATCCGCGACGAGATCAGTACGGTGAAATTGAGCTATATGAATGAGTGCATCGCCCTCGTTTACCAAAGGTAGTTTGAGCTGACCGATCACGATACCGCTCATCGGTGACCATATTTCCTCTTCTGACTCCCCAAAAGGATCAGCAACAACGCCCAATAGGGTTTGATCGCGAGTCACACGGTCACCTTCTTTGACATGAGCGCGAAAGATGCCACTTTGTGGTGCCCTGACCCAACTACTGGAACGAGCCACAATAGGATCTTTAAAAACCGATTTACGTGATTTTGGTAGCATCTCAAGATACCGCATGACACTTAAAATACCATTGACACCACCCCGAATAGACACTTCATCAAAGCGCAGTGCTTCACCTGCTTCATAAACCAAAATAGGCGCTTTCTTTTCGAATGCGATTTGCCGTAAGGAACCTTCACGTAATGGCGCATTTAATACCACTGGAGCTGAAAAAGCTTTGGCTAATGCTAGGGTTTCTGGGTCGTCTAAGTTGGCACGTATTTGCGGTAAGTTGTAGCGATTGATGGCTCCCGTGTGTAAGTCTATGCCATGAGTGGCTTTACTCACCACTTCTTTCATAAACAAGCGTGCTGTGCGGGCAGCTAATGACCCCTTGGGTGAGCCTGGAAAGCTTCGATTTAAATCACGTCGATCTGGCAAGTAACGGCTTTGATTAATAAAACCATAAAGATTGACAACAGGCACTGCCATCAACGTGCCTTTCATGCGGTTTAATGCAGGTAATCGCATCAAACGTCGAATAATTTCGACACCATTAATTTCATCACCATGCAAGGCTGCACAGACAAAGAGTACGGGACCCGCTTGCCGGCCACAAACGACTTGAACTGGCATTACTGCTGGGGTGTGCGTATAGAGTTTGCCTACTTCAAGGTCCACCGTGCAACGCTCACCCGGTTGTACAGTGACAGAGCCGACTGTAATGGGCTGATTTCGTTTAGCCATAGTTATCCATGACCTTTAGTTTGTGTCCGGTTAGGCTTGGCATTTTTTTCAATAAACTGAATGATCAAATCAGCAACATCCTTCCCCGATGCAGCTTCGATACCTTCCAAACCTGGTGATGAATTGACTTCCATTACTACAGGGCCGTGATTGGAACGTAACAGGTCCACACCACAGACGTTAAGACCCATCACTTTGGCTGCTCTTATCGCGGTGGTTCGCTCTTCTGGTGTAATGCGGCATAACGAAGCGGTGCCCCCTCGATGCAAGTTGGAGCGAAACTCTCCGTCTTTGGCCTGACGTTTCATTGCGGCGACTACTTTTCCACCCACCACAAAGGCACGAATATCGGTGCCTTTGGATTCTTTTATAAATTCTTGAACCAAAATATGTTGCTTTAAACCCATGAAAGCTTGAATAACACTTTCAGCCGCTTGATTGGTTTCTGCCAGCACGACTCCTACACCCTGAGTACCTTCAAGCAATTTAATCACTGCCGGTGCTCCACCTACGATACTGAGCAGATCTTCAACATCATCGGGCGAGTGTGCAAAGCTGGTAACAGGTAGACCAATGCCTCGACGCGATAGTAATTGCAAACTACGCAATTTATCACGCGAGCGTGAGATAGCGACGGATTCATTCAACGGATAAACATTCATCATCTCAAACTGACGCAGTACCGCTGTACCATAAAAGGTGATAGATGCACCAATACGCGGTATGACTGCATCAAAATCTTCTAGTACCTCACCCCGATAATGAATTTGAGGGTTGTGGGCGGCAATATTCATGTAGCAACGAAGTGCATCAATGACTCTTACCTCGTGACCACGATTTTTAGCGGCTTCCACTAAACGACGGGTAGAATAAAGTTTGGCATTACGTGAAAGAATCGCTATTTTCATTGCATGGCTCTCCGCCGTACAAGACCAGGTAAGTGCCCACAGCCAATACGGTGTTATTGGATTTATAAATTAAATAGTGTGAATCAGCGAAAGCCGACGGTCAAATACAGGATAGATAATACTGAAACCCTGAAGTAGGTAAGACCATTGTAGCAACTGATATAGGCTGATGAATAGTGTTCAGAAAAGTGAAAGTTGAGGTTTTGTGACCTCATCAAAAGTTAAACCAACAAAAGGCAAAATACTGTCGGCAACCGGCCTAAGCTGTTTATCAATATAATGCTGATAATCTATTGGAGCATGGCACAATTCAGTCGCCTGAGGCCCCTGAGTAGTCATTAGGTAAGTCACTGTATCACCCTGGCTGACAGGCGAATGTAACTGTTGCTGTTGGTAATGCTCGGCTAGCTGTCGTGCTGCTCGAACATGGGGTGGTGTGTGGCGCTGATAGCTGTCGAGTGGCCGTCTAAGACGACGATGATAGACTAATTGTGCATCGAGCTGGCCTGCTAGCAGAGCATTAACGCGTGCCTTGATGAGACCTTGACACGTTTGATCCTTGAAAATCACGCTGAAAAGGTCTTGCTGAAAATCTTTTGCCAATCGTGTCCAATCACTTCGAACATTCTCCAGCCCTTTAAAGACTAGTTGTTCAGGTTGCTCGGGGTGCCACTTTAATCCTGCATAACGTTTTTTACTGCCCAACTCAGAATCACGCATACGCGGCATCAAAAAACGGCAATAACAGGTTTCATATTGCAACTCTAAAGAGGAGTGAAGCGCAAACTCCTTTGCTAGTTTTTCCTGCCACCAACCATTCAACGCTTCTGCAAGCGTTGGTCCTAAAGCATCCGCCTGCATAGGTGTGAGCTGATCTCCCACCCAAACAAAGACAGAATCGGTATCTCCATAAATCACTTGATAGCCGAAAGCATCCTCTATCTGCTTAGCTGTTTCTGTCAAAATTT
>SLCQ01000074.1 GCA_007125745.1 Nitrincola sp. | reverse complement strand
GAGGCGGACCTGTATAAAGTCTCCTATCAGTACAAAAAAGGCCTCCAAGATCGACTAGGTGAGCTGGCCACTGAGTCATCTGATAAATTGTTGCTTCGCTGGTGGCAACGTTTTGAACGAAGACCATTTTTGTAATAAAACGTATGTTTATAATTACATTTGTGTTCTGATTTGTGTAAAATTTTTGATACGGAAATTAAAGTATTAAAATTGCATGGGGGCGATAATGAAGCGACGTGTCAAGACAGCGAATAGGATTATGCTTGCTGCCGAAGCTTTATTCGCTGAGCAGGGTTTTACTGAGACGACGATGCGGCAAATAACGACAGCCGCTGATGTTAATTTGGCTGCAGTAAATTACCATTTTCGTTCCAAGCAAGGTTTGGTCAATGCGGTATGTGAAAAGTTGATGGAACCGCTGTGCACTGAAATTGAAGTGGCCCTAGCTGATCGTATGCTTGATTCTACTAAAATTACGCTTGATGAATCTTTAGAAATTTTAATGCGAGCCTTGTTGAACGTTAGCCAGGTTAATACTCATTCGCTCTCTGTTTTCATGCGATTGCTAGAGCTTGCGTATATGAAGAACCAAGAAGAGCTTCGTGAGTTTTTCATAGTCGAGTATTTGCCCAGATTAAAATTGCTTTTAGAGTGTGTGCGAGCAGATTCAGCACCGATGGAAGATGACGAGTTTTTTTGGCGCTTACATTTTCTGCTCGGCTCAATTGTGTTTACGTTATCGAATTACCATATGCTGCTGACGTTTAAAGATAAGGGCTTAGAAGATAAGGCTGAAATAGACTGCATTCTGCATAGAATGCTTCCTGTTTTAGTGGCTGGTCTTCAAGCTCGAGGTGAGAAAACCTATTTTAGCCGTATCTAATGGCATTCACTATTCATATCTCTATTGCGCAGCAAACACTCAAGCTCTTCAGTTCGAGCGATTTGTTGCGCACCTTTTCAATTTCATCGGCCTTAAATGGCCCTGGTAATCAAAATGGTTCAGGGTGCACGCCACTGGGCCAGCACCGTGTTCGCGCCAAAATTGGTACTGACCTTCCTGTTAATGCAGTCTTTGTTGCTAGACGTTTCACAGGTGAAATTTACTCGGACACTTTATCGCATCAGTATCCAGAAAGAGACTGGATATTAAGCCGAATCCTATGGTTATGCGGTGAAGAAGTCGGATACAATCGTTTAGGCAGTGTTGATTCCATGAGGCGCTATATCTATATTCACGGCACTCCCGATAGTGAACCTATGGGTATTCCACGTTCACATGGGTGTATTCGTATGCGAAATAACGATATTATTGATCTCTTTCAACAGGTTCCGGTCGGTTGCCGTGTCCTGATAACCGTTTGATGAGATAATTTATGACGATTGGCGCTTTGATGCTGGATCTCCAAGGAACCCAGTTGACAGAGGGTGAAGCAGATACATTGCGACACCCTGAAGTAGGTGGTTTGATACTGTTTAGTCGTAATTATGATAACCCCGATCAACTGCGCCATCTTGTTCATTCGATAAGAAGTGTTCGGCCAGATTTGATTATTGCTGTAGATCAAGAGGGCGGGCGTGTACAACGGTTTCGTCAAGGCTTTACTGAGCTTCCCCCTATGGCTAGGCTAGGACAACTTTACAGCAATGATCCTCAACATGCCTGTTCGGTGGCCAAAGAGTTAGGCTGGTTGATGGCAGCCGAATTACGTCTGTACGATATCGATATTAGTTTTGCCCCCGTGCTTGATATTGACTGGAAGCAAAGCTCGATTATTGGTGATCGTTCATTTGCATCAGAGCCTCAAGCCTTAATTGCACTCGCTTCTGCTTTTATGGAAGGCATGCACGAAGCAGGTATGGCCGCAACTGGAAAACACTTTCCAGGCCATGGCTGGGTTGTGGCAGATTCTCATCTTGAACTACCTGTTGATGATAGGTCTGAACTGAATATTGATAGTGCTGATCTGCAACCTTTCAAGTCCTTAATTGCCAAAGGTCTGGATGCTATTATGCCAGCACATGTTGTTTACTCGCAGGTAGACATGCAGCCTGCGGGGTTTTCATCCTACTGGCTTAAGGAAAAGTTACGTAAGCAGTTGGGCTTTCAAGGTGTTATCTTCAGTGATGATTTAACGATGGAAGGTGCAAGCATAGCGGGTAGCTATCCTGAACGATGTGATAAGGCGCTTGAAGCTGGCTGTGATATGGTTCTCGTGTGCAATCAGCCAGATGCCGCTATAGAGGTTTTAAAGCATTTAAAACAAAAGCCTACAGATGAAGATTTAAAAGTTACTTCAATGCGTGGTAAGGCGTTTGACGCTCGCCAACACGTCAATCGATTTGCAAGTGCACGACAAATTGCTGCAGATTTATATCACTGATTTAAAGACCAAGAAACGCTAAGAGAGTTAATGCAAGCTACTAATCAAGAATCTGGCCGTGAGTCTAATCGAGAAAAATCTCGTTGGTTAAAAGGACTCATTGGTGATGAGAAACGTTGGATCCATTTCAGTATTCTAGCTGGCTTATTTGCTGGTTTAATGCTGATCCTGCAAGCCTATATTCTGGCTAGATCTGTTGATGCCACCCTATTTCATCAAGCTCAACTTGAAGATTTGTGGGGACTGCTTGCGCTTTTTCTAGTAGCTCTTTTTTTGCGATCTATTGCTGGGGTTATTCGTGAATGGTGTGGTCAACGTGCTTCTGTCGGAGTGCGTTCGCGCTTAAGAGGTGAATTAGTCAATCGACTTGCACATCTGGGACCTGCCTATACTCGGCAACAGCGAAGCGGAGAGCTCAGTAGCCTGTTAATGGAGCAGGTCGAAGCCCTGGACGGCTTTATTGCGCGTTATTTACCGCAAATGGCGCTGGCTGTGATGCTACCTGTAATGATTTTAGCCTTTGTTTTGCCGATTAACTGGGCCGCTAGCCTCATTTTTTTAATTACCGCTCCGCTTATCCCTCTATTTATGGCGTTAGTCGGGACCCGTGCAGCTGATGCTAACCGTCGAAATTTTAAAGCGTTAGCGCAACTGAGTGCGTACTTTCTTGACGTTGTGCAAGGGTTGGGGACGCTTAAGCTTTTTTCCCAAAGCAAAGTGCAAAAAAAAATCATTGCTCATAATGCGGAAGAGTTCCGCTTGCGAACTATGCAAGTGCTTCGCTTGGCTTTCTTATCTTCTGCAGTTCTTGAATTTTTTGCCTCTATCTCGATTGCGGTTTTAGCCGTATACCTCGGCTTTAGCTTCTTAGGGTTTCTTAATTTTGGCAGTTGGACAGAGCAAGTGACTCTTTACCATGCCCTATTTATTCTTATCCTAGCACCAGAGTTTTACCTGCCACTGAGAGATCTAGGTACCCATTATCATGCTAAACAGGAGGCAGCGGCGGCAGCTGAGCGTATCATAGACTTATTAGAAGAGGTCGATCGACTGGAGCAAGGAGGGCCTGAAAGGATACAGGAGCAACCTTTAAGTTTGTCCTTCGAAGAGGTTTCTTTCTCATATATTGGTCAACAGGTAAATGTATTAGAAAAATCCAGTTTATATGTTAATCCTGGCGAGTGTGTTGCGCTGGTAGGTCCGAGTGGTTCAGGTAAGTCTACATTACTCAATTTACTGGCCGGTTTTGAGAGACCTTCAGAAGGTGTTGTCAAAGTTGCTGACATTGCGTTACACGATTTGTCGCGTGATGCATGGATGAGTCGTGTTGCGTTTGTGAGTCAACATACCACGTTATTCCCGGGTACACTGCGCGACAATTTACTGATGGCCAATCCTAATGCATCGGCTGAAGCTCTTCAAAAAGCTTGTGATGATGCCTTTGCAACTGAGTTTATTGAGCGTTTAGAGAAAGGGCTCGATACACCTGTAGGTGAAGCGGGTAACAACTTATCCGGAGGCCAAATCCAACGCTTGGCGTTAGCTAGAGCATTCCTAAAAGATGCGCCTGTGTTGTTACTGGATGAACCAACAGCGAGCCTGGACAAAGACAGTGAGCAAGTAATTCTTGAATCACTCAAACGGTTATGTCAAGGAAGAACGACCTTATTGCTGACACATCGACCCTCCACTATGAAAATAGCGAATCGAATTTATCAGCTTTCTCAAGGTAAGTGCTATGAAGCAGATGAACCGACACGCATAGCGCTGTTGAAGGAGGAGCTATAATGCACACGCTACTTCCTTTTATTCGCTTAATGAAACCTCATCTTGGATGGGTAGTATTAGGGACTTTTCTAGGCTTCTTTACGCTCTTTGCTAGCATTGGTTTATTAACCTTGTCAGGCTGGTTTATTACTGCGACGGCTATCGCTGGTATGTCTGTTGCGACTGCACAAGCATTTAATTACATGACCCCCGGGGGAGGTGTTCGGGGGTTTGCAATCGCAAGAACAGCAGGGCGTTATTTCGAGCGCATCACGACACATGAAGCAACATTTCGATTATTGGCCAGCTTAAGAAGCTGGTTTTATGCACATTTAGAACCTCTGAATCCTGCTAAGTTAAGACATTATCGCTCTGCGGATTTATTAAATCGCATTATTACAGATATCAACTCCCTAGATAATCTTTATCTACGTGTCCTCTCACCCAGTGTTATCGCGGCTATAACTACGCTTTTGGTCTCTCTGTTTCTCTGGTGGATAGCTCCACCATTCGGCGTAGTAATATTGGTGGCACTCGTGGTGAGCGGAGTCATGGTTCCATGGCTAGGTCATCTATTGGGAAAACGAATAGGTGAAGAGCAAGTCATCAGTGCATCGGCGTTACGTCAAGCCACCATTACCTTTGTTCAGGGCATGAGTGAGTTACACCTGTATCAATCGTTAGAGCAACAAAAGCAAGTGCTTCAAAAGAAACAAGAGGCTATGCAAGCCTTGCAATTGAAAATGAGCCTAATCACTGGACTTGTAACAGCATTAATGACCTTTGTTGCAGGTGTCACAACACTAATGACTCTGGCAATGGGTGTGCACTTGGTCACACAAGAAGTACTAGCCCCGGCATGGCTGGCACTCGTAGTTTTTTGTGTATTGGCAAGTTTTGAGGCAGTTGCACCTTTGCCTTTAGCCTTTCAGTATCTTGGAAAGACACAAGCCTCTGCGGCTAATTTACTTGAAATCACGCAACAGCGCAGTGATATTGTTTTTTCAAAAGAGCCTGTTCAACCGCCTCACCCAGGTGCGATTGAGTTTCAAAAGGTTACTTTTGCTTATGATCATCAAGTGATTCTCAAAGACCTGGATATCACCATAAGAGCAGGTGAAAAGGTGGTTATGACGGGCCATACTGGTAGTGGTAAAAGTTCGACAATCAACTTATTGACGCGCTTTTGGATTTATCAGCAGGGTGCTATTAGGCTAGGTGGTGTTCCGTTAGAGGCCTATCCAGAAGCTCAATTGCGAGAGCAGATTAGTGTACTGTCGCAACCCGTTCAACTGTTTGCAGGCAGTGTGCGTAATAATTTATTGATCGGCAATCCTCATGCAACTGACGAGCAGATGTTGGCATTGCTGGATCGCCTAGGGTTGACGGAGATGCTGGGCAATGAAGGATTAGATCGTGAAGTAGGTGAAGGCGGTAATCGGTTGTCTGGAGGACAGCGCAAACGTTTGGGTATTGCCCGTGCCTTGATCAAATCTGCGCCCATACTGATACTCGATGAACCGACAGAAGGACTCGATATTGATACGGCACAACAAGTTTTAGAGGTGGTGATGAATTACCAGAGTGAACAGACAGTGGTATTAATCACTCACCACCAGCAGGCATTAGCACATTTTGATCAACATATTCAGTTAGATCATGGTCAACGCATTACTTGGTGTGATAACAGCGCTTGAGAAGCGCATCACTGCTGACTATGCTAACTGTAAAATCGTGCCTTAAATTAACTCGTGCCTTTAGGCCAACTGGAAAGGTGCAACGTCCTTGAAGTATCAAGACACGCTCAACATTATCTATTCCAAACTTGATCGCTTAGGTGATCTACCTGTATTCAGTGCTACGGTGAATCAGATCCGTCAAATTAGCTCATCTAGCGATACAGATGCGATGGCTTTAGCTCTAGCCGTGATGAAAGACCCTAACCTAACAACCAAACTACTCAGGCTGGCAAACTCAAGTCAGTATAACCGTACAGGTGGGAAAGTGACGGCGATCTCTAGGGCGGTTGTACTGATTGGTTTTGAACGTATTCGCAACCTGTGCATGACACTCAAATTAATTGAAAGTTTTGGTGATAAAGACCCCGATGCGGGTATTGAGGATTTACTAGTAGCGGCAGTGCTGAATGCCGCCACAGCCAGGGATTTGGCGATTAGTGCTGGCGTTGATGATGTTGAAGAAACTTATATTTGTGGTTTGCTATTTAGTTTAGGTGAAATTGTAGTTGCGTTTACGCTCCCTGATATTTACAAGCAGATGCTTCATTTACGTCGACAAGGTGAACTCAGTTGGATCAATATTCAACAGCAAGCCTTAGGGGGAGACTTTGTCTCCATAGGTCGAGATTTAATCCAAAGTTGGGGCTTTTCTAAACGTGTCGTCAGTAGTATCCGTTTAGGTGACTCCCCAGAAGGACTCAATCAGCAAGAGCGCTTAAACCAACAAATAGTGGCCGGCTGTCATCAACTGTTTGAGCAGATTTATCAACGATCTCCTCAAACGCTGGGCGATGAGTATACCGAAGAGCTTGTGCATATGGCTGAGCTAACCCGTCTACCGCCTGAAAAACTTGAAGAAACAATTAACCGCTCAGTTAGACAACTCTGTGACCATATCGATCAGTATGGCCTGTCACACCAATCACTGATTCCGCCCGTTAAAGCCAGTGGCAATGAACACCTTGATGAGATGACACGTAAAGTCGCGTTTTATGTTCATGCTCGCCAAGAACAAAAGCGTAATCAACCTAAAACTGATGATTTTTCACTGTCTGAAAAACAGCATCGTCTTAGTGAATATAATCGCCAACAGCTCATCTATCTGGAAAAAATGAGCGAGCTAATGACAGGTAATGCGCCTACCACGCAAGTGTTGACTACCTGTGTTGAGGGGATCGAAGCGAGTTCATCACTGGAAAGAGTCGTGTTTTGCTTAAGTACTGAGGCAGGCTATAAACTGACAGCAAAATTATTGGAAGGCGAGCAACTCGACCCTTTAATTGCTTATTTTCAACTTAAACGTGAAGTCAGTCACCATAAGCTCTTCTTTCACATTCTAGACCGTGGCTCTTCCTTGTTTGTCAATGATGCAAATGATCTCAGTTGGAAAAATCGCTTACCACATGAGTTTATTAATAGTGTGATGCCAGCAGGCTTTATCATTGCGCCTTTAATCGTGGATGGTAAAACACTTGGGCTTATCTATGCAGATAAAACGCTATCAGCAGGGCCGGTGGATGATCGAGATTTCAAAGTATTTAATCAGTTCTCCATCCAGTGTCGCATCGCTCTAGAGATGGGCAAGAAAAGCTCGATACCAAAAGCAACTTGATGGAAAACCCCTAGGGAGTGATGAATGTCATCGTCGAATGAGCTACGCGCCACAAACGAGCTTCGTGCAACGATAGTTCAGTGCGACCTGCGCTGGGAAGATCCGCACGAAAACTGTACGCGCATTGACCAGCTGTTAGGGTTAATCAATCATCAGGAAACCGATCTGATTATTCTGCCTGAGATGTTCGCTACAGGCTTTACCATGAATTCTCGGGAGATGGCTCAAGAAGCAGATCAAAGTGAAATTATTCACTGGATG
>SLCQ01000255.1 GCA_007125745.1 Nitrincola sp. | reverse complement strand
CGATGAACCAGCATAAGGCGTCTGAACAGAAGCGGATAGAGTCCCTTCAGTCTGAAAAGAAAGAACTACTAGACCGTTTAAACTCTATGGAAAAACAGAGCGAAACGCTTCGCCAAAGTGCTGAAGATGCGCATGTGAGATCTCGCACAGATCCCTTAACAGGGCTTCCCAATCGCCTTGCTTATGATCAGCGCTTTGACGAAGAGTTGGCTCGTTTCAATCGCTATGGTACACAGTTTTCACTCTGTGTGGCTGATATAGATTATTTTAAACAGGTTAATGATAAATACGGTCACTTGGCAGGTGATAAGGTGCTACGGCTCATGTCACGCATTTTGAAGAAACATCTACGAAATGTTGACTTTATTGCAAGGTTTGGTGGTGAAGAGTTTGTTATACTTATGCCATCCACGGATGCTTTAGCCGCCGAGATTGCAACAGAGAAGGTTAGAAGTGTGATTGAAACAAGCCCTTTTAACTTTCATGGTGAGCCAGTCAAGATAACCATGTCCTTTGGCATCACTCAAGCGCAGGCAGATGATTCTGTAAGCAGTATGTTCGCACGAGCCGATAAAGCGATGTATAGAGCCAAACAGGAAGGACGAAATCGTGTCAGTATCGAATAGCCCACAAGGACATATCTATTGCCTTGCCCTTCAACCCATATGTGATCTCAAATTACACCATGTTGCTGATGAGTTACTTTACCGAGCTAGCACGACGGCTGAAGTAGCTGTTATTGATGATCCTGTCCAAGCAACGGCGCGAGTCTGTAACGTTGCATTTTATGAAGCCGGCGTTCAGGCGCTCTGTGGGGAGCGTAAACTTTTTTTTAATGCTCCTCGGGATTGGTTGTTAAATCCTGACTTGCTGCCACCCGATATCGATCAAGTGGTCATTGAGGTGTTAGAGGATATCAAGGGTGACCAGGAAATCATTGAAGCCCTCACAGCCGTCAAGAAACTGGGTTATACCCTGGCTTTGGATGACTTTGTCCTTAATGATCAGACGCGTCCACTCTTAGATTTGGCAGACATAATTAAGTTGGACGTGCTTAATGGCATCCCATCGTCAGAAGAGTTACGCATCTATCAAGAAAAGGGCTTAACGCTTCTGGCAGAGCGTGTTGAAAATCACGATATATTTGAGCTGTGTAAAGAATTAGGCTTCACGCTTTTTCAGGGCTACTTTTTTGCCAAGCCAGTGATCGACGATACGACGGCAGTGAAGCGTGGCGGGAACCATAGTGCTCAATTGCAGTTATTAGCTGAACTGCAAAAACAGGATATCGATTACGATGCTTTAGAAAGCCTTTTAGCATTAGACCCTCAGCTTTGTATTCGCCTGCTCAGAATGATCAATTCACCCAGGTATCGGCGTGTAAATACCATTACCAGTATTCGCCAAGCCTTGATGTTATTGGGTGTTAAACGCATAAAGGCATTAGTGATGACTTTGGTTCTGGCCAATGATGATCCCTTGAATATGTTGCTACTTCCAGATACCTTAACAAGAGCTGCTATGTGTGAATCCTTGGCGCGGGATTATAAGGAAGACCCAGAATCAGCCTTTATGGCAGGCTTACTATCGATGGCCTGTATTATGGTGAATGAGCCCTTAGAAACCTTATGTCAACAGGTTCCGCTCAGTGCTGAAGTTAAGGTTGCCCTGCTTCAACATGAAGGGCAGTTGGGTAAAATTTTGAAGCTGGTCATAGCGTTTGAAGAAGCTAGACTGCAACGGGTCAACCATCAGGCGATTGCTAAGCTTAATCGCTGTTACCTTGAAAGCCGTGTTTGGGCGAGTGAAATTTTGACAGGTATTGATGAATAAGGCTTTACGAGTATATTAAGTCATTAGGTAATTTCTTGAAGTTAACGTATCCAGAACATCTGCGAAGTGATGGCCCTTATAACCCTTTTCCTGGCTTAAAGGCACTGGAAAGGCGTTTAGGTCGAGAAATTCCCCACCGCTTGGGGTCAAATGAAGGATTGGATATGCCTCATGCAGTGTTAGCTCAGCACTTTGGTGAGGCGTTTGTTTCGCATATTCGTAGTTACGGTGATGCAGAGGCTTATGAGTTGCGTCAGCGGATTAGTCAGCAACTGGATCTGGCTTTTGAAAATACGCTGGTGGACGCTGGGGCCGATAGCCTTTTGGCCTTAGCCTTAAGGGGACTGGTAGCCGTAGGTGAGGCCGTTGTTTGTAGTGCTGGTACTTATCCAACCTTTGCCTATTTCGCTCAAGGTCAGGGGTGTCGAATTATAGAGGTTCCATATCTAAAGGGCGAAGCCTATTTAGCACCTAACCTAGAAGCCTTAGCTGAAGCCTCTCATCAATCGCAAGCTAGACTGGTTTACCTTGCGAATCCTGATAATCCCAGTGGTCATCAACACAGTGATAAGGATATTCTTGCGTTACGCAAAGCCTTGCCAAGTGATTGTTGGTTACTGCTTGATGAAGCCTATCATGACTTTCGTGAAGATCCTGCTTCTTCTACTCCGCTTGAAGGTGTGTTGCGCGTTAGAACCTTTTCCAAGGCGCATGGCTTGGCTGGCTTGAGGGTCGGCTATGCAATTGGATCAACGGAATTACTAAGTCAATTGATGAAAGTGCGTATTCACTACGCGATATCATCAGTTAGTTTAGCCGCAACTAGCCTGCTACTCGATCATCCTGAGGAAGTAACGGCTCACATCGAAACGGTTAAACAGCATCGTCATGAGTTGACCCAGTTATTAGAGTCTAAGGGTTTGAAGGTATTGCCGAGTTATACAAACTTTGTGGCAGTGGATATGTCTGATGGTGCAACAGCTCTCAATTTGCAAAGCCAATTATTGGATCAAGGTGTGTTAGTTACGCGTCCTGCACATCCTGAAATGAACCATTTATTGCGTATAACAGCGCTTAAAGATGCTCTCAGTGCATTATCTGAATCGAATGTCTTAACAAGGAGTTAACCAAGACGATGATCAAAAATACGATTCAACCCAGTCGAATGATTAAACTGTGTCTAACCGTCTCTCTCATTTTTACTATGGCTTCTCCTGCCTATGCTCAGTGGGGACGTTTGATGGAGCGAGGGCAAGAGATTCTAGAGCAACAAACGGGTACAAGTGATCAGAAAGAATCGACTCAAGAGGCACCAGCTCAGCTACCCGAGGGCGTTAATGATCGTCAATTAGCGATGGGCTTAAAGGAAGCGCTAAGTGTTGGCGCTGAGCGTGCGATCGATACACTGTCACAGACCAATGGTTATATGGGTGATAGCCGAGTGCGCATCCAGCCACCGGGTATGGTAGCTGGAGCGGTCAGTTCGCTGAAGCGTTTTGGTTTTGAATCACAAGTGGAAGCCTTTGAGTTAAGCATGAATCGTGCGGCTGAGCAGGCAATAGCACAAGCTACACCTGTCGTGGTGGGTGCTATCGAATCTATGACACTTGAGGATGCTCAGCGTATTTACCAAGGAGGAGACACCGCTGCGACAGATTACTTCAAATCACGTACGTTTGATGATTTATCGCGCTTAATGCGACCTCAGATAGAAGCGTCGATGGCGCAAACAGGAACAACAGCTGCTTGGCAGTCTCTTACCTCAGCGGCAACATCGTCTGTGCCTGTGTTAGAAGGTTATACACCAGATCTTGCTGACCATGTCACTGAATCAGCCTTGAATGGCTTATTTCTTCTATTAGCAGAGGAAGAACAAAAAATTCGTCGTGATCCGTTAGCGCGTAGCACGGATCTTCTAAAGCAGGTGTTTGGTCTTTAGTACGGACTTTATTTTGAGATCACTGGCTCATCTATTTTTGGAGAGTAATCTCACGAGGGTCGATTGCACCACGTTTCGATTTGATGTTCATGCGAATCAAATCCAGGAGTGCACTACCTGTGAGTGTCAGCAAGATTAACCCGCCTCCAATAAAGGCCATGGTGGTCGGGAGTTCGCCTAACCACCACCATACCAGTAAGGTACCTAATAGGGTCTCTAAAATCAGCATCAAACTGACCTCTGCACCGGTAATATAGCGGGGGCCACTTTGAATTAAATAATAGGCGGCGGGTAAGAAAACCAGCCCAAGTAATAGTATACGCTTCATATCCTGCCATTCGGGCAGAGCAATACCTCCCATGATAATGGCAGGTATGATCATAGCAATACCTGCAAATGGAAGTAACACAGTCGTATCTATACCCTTCTGAGCACTGGCGACCGTGGTATTGATCGCCATGGATATAGGTAAGATAGCGGCTATCATAAGTCCGAGTGGATTACCTGCCTGCATCTCACCCGACAACATCATAAAAGCGCCCAGAATACAGAGCAGTATGACCACCCAGGTTTGTAAACGTAGCTTTTGTTGGAAGAAGAGTAAGCCGATAATGCCGGCTATCAAAGGCGCCATATTTTGAATGACAAGTACATTGCCGGCTGCAGTTAACCGGTTGGCCGCGACGAATACCCAAGAACTTGTCGCTATGGCTAAAGGACAGATCCATAGAGCGCTTCCGCAACGTTTGATGGCGGCAGGTAGTTCACGCTTATAACGCCAGCCGACAATGAGGCTAATCACCAGACACATCAGTAGTGCACGCCAAAAGACAAAGACAGGAACATCCACCTGTGTATCTTTAACGATCAGTGCATCGGGCGATAACATAATGACGCCTGCACCAGTAATTAAGTAACCCTTAAGCCGTAAAGGCAGTCGTGCTAAAAATGACACTGAATACTCCGTTAGAGTAGTTGCTTCGAAAGCCTTGCTTCTAGTTCTATATTGAACGCTTCTGCAGATTGCATATGCTCAAACATCAGCTGGCGTACTTTCTGTTTGTCACGCACTTTAAAGGCTTCGACCAATTGCAGATGGTATTGCAGGTTAGATTTTGAAAACTCTATCTGCTCAGGTAACTGTACTTTCTTATATATCACGAGGTCTTTGAGTAGATCATTCAGAAAACGACCCATAAAACCTAAAATTGGGTTGCCGCAACGATCTGCTAGTAGAATATGAAAGTCTAACTCAGACATGCGGTTATGCAAGCGTTGCTCAATATCAACAGGAGGTTGAGCACAACAGGAGGTCAAGTGCGCTAAATGTGCGATATCGTCATCAGACAGTTGATCACACGCAAGTACAGCGATCTCAGGTTCGATTAACTTGCGTAATCCATAAATATCGGGACCACTGGTGTGTTGAAAGTGAAGGTAGTTGCGAAGCATTTGCGAAGCATTACCATAAGGGACTTCGGCGAGCATCGCGCCCCCGTTAGGGCCTGTTTTAATAGTCACAAGGCCCTGTACTTCAAGGGACTTCAGTGCTTCGCGCACAGTGCCTTTGGAGCAGGCAAACTGCTCCATTAAGGCTTTTTCGTTGGGTAAGCGATCTCCTGGTTGGATATCTTGCACGACAATCCAACGTTTGACCGCTTCAACAATTTGATCAGCGCGCTTCATGCGCTTGGGCAGTTCAGTGGCGATAAGTGCCTTGCTCATCCGTTACTCATTATCAGTTCCGAAGTTAACCCGATAATGATTGTTCTGCCGCTTTTGCGCTTCGCCCTTGTATGAAGTTAATCACCAACAAAAGGATAACGATCGCTGCGCTCACTGCTTGTATCATTGTACTCGGGAAGAATAGTGCAATGGTACAACTTAATAGGATAAGACGCATCCACTGTTGCATCCAGGTAAACAGATAGCTTTCGATGGCTGAGGCAAATGCCAGTAGCAACAGAACCACCATGATTCCTTTCCAAACGATCAGAGTCCAGTCTACGCCACCAATAATAATCTCAGGATGGAAAACCATATATAACGGAATTAAGTATAGTCCTTTAGCGAACTTCCATGACTGAACACTGGTCTCCATGGTTTTACTGCCCGCTATCGCGGCTGCCGCAAAAGCGGCTAAGGCTACTGGCGGTGTGACATTAGAGTCCTGTGAATACCAGAAAACCAATAAGTGTGCGACCACTAATGGAATACCAAACTCATTGGTCAGGGCTGGACCCACCAATACAATAAGAACGATGTAACTTGCCGTTACGGGAAGGCCCAAACCTAAAATCAGGCTGGCAATGATGACTAAAAGCAAGGCGAGTAAAATATTACCGCCAGAGAAGGAGATCATCATGGATGAGAATTTCAAGCCCAATCCAGTCAAGCCGACAACCGCTACAACAATACCGGCTACAGCACAGGCAATACTCACGGCTAATGCATTGCGAGCGCCTAGCTCTAAGCCGAGTAATGATTTATGTACACCAGATTTGACTGTGTTTACCATTTCTTGTGAAAGGTTACGGTTTTGACTGCCACGTTTGTAGGCTTGATATAAACCATTGATACCTGCAATGACAATGATGCCCATCACAGCAAAAAAACCGACTCGCATAGGTGATAAGCCGATCACTAAGAGATAGACCAGCATAATTAATGGAATCAAGAAGAACCAACCACGATTCATCACTTCTCGTAGGTTGGGTAACTCACTATTTGATAGGCCTTTCATGCCTTGTTTAATCGCAATGATGTGCACAAACAGATACACCGTGGCGAAGTAAAGCAGGGCTGGAAAAACGCTGACTTTTATGATCTCAACATAGGGAACACGGGTGTACTCTGCGATCAAAAAGGCACCGGCACCCATCAAAGGAGGCATGATTTGTCCACCCGTACTGGCCGCCGCTTCAATGCCACCTGCTTGAGCAGGTTTATAGCCTAATCGTTTCATCAACGGTATGGTGAAAGAGCCTGTTGTCACAACGTTGGCGATGGAACTGCCAGAGATAGAACCCATGCTTGCTGAAGCGATAACTGAGGCTTTAGCAGGGCCTCCTCGCTGGCGCCCAGTGCCGGCAAAGGCAAGGTCAATAAAGAATTTGCCTGCACCAGTGACTTCCAAAAACGCACCAAAGAGCACAAACACAAACACAAAGGTCGCCGCTACCCCTAAGGGCATGCCATAGATACCCTCTTGTCCAAGATAGAGCTGTCCAGCGACACGCTCCAAAGTGTAACCACGGTGTGCAAGAATACCGGGTAGCCAATCTCCTAACCAAGGAAGTGTCCCACGAGGTCCTGCGAGGGCATATAAAATGGCAATAATACCAATGAGGGTGAGGCCGAATCCGACAGCTCGGCGGCTGGCTTCAAGTAACACGACGGTGGTCATGCACGCCACAATAATATCGGTTTGTGACCAAAAACCTGCACGATTAATGATGTCATCAAGATAAAAAACGAGATAAAAACCCGAATAGGCTGCCGCCGCAAAAAGAGCTATATCGATTAGCCAAAGGAAGGGGCCGCGACGATACTTGTTAAGGGGCGGGAAAATTAAAAAAGCGAGCATCAGCACTAAGGCAAGATGGATACCGCGTTGATAAAACAAACCTAGTGGCTGAATACCAGCACTGTACATCTGAAACAGCGATAACCCGATCGCCAGAAAAGAGATAAGCCATAGAACCGGACGAGGTCCTGAGTGGGTCGGAAAACTTATGGTATCCGGTGATGGAACGGGGCTTTTGCTGTCAGACATGTGTTTCGCTCCGGCGGTTTAGCCTGTTATTATCTTAGTGTTGTAAACTGGCAAGCTTGATGATGACTCGTTGGCCTGCTGCTATATCGCTTAAGTTCAGATATGTAGTTCCTGATTCAATGCTGTGAGCAACGTCTTTACTGCCTACCCGAAGAATCAATCTATTATCACGAACGGGTTCATTGATTTCGCTGATCAAGTAACCACCCTGTGGATGCTCTGATAGCGTGCCTCG